>NZ_JBHXKA010000140.1:0-20854 GCF_042722885.1 Streptomyces sp. NPDC058401 | reverse complement strand
GGACTGGTGTCCGGGGCGGGGCGCCGCTCTTGTGTATGCCGTCGATCCGCTTCCGCGGACCGGTCAGCCGATGGTGAGGAAGGTGTTCCAGTTGTCTTCGTCGGCTCCGGAGGCGTTGCCGTAGGTGGTGGTGGCGCCTTGGAAGAGGTACTGGATGCCGTCGGCGCGGATTCCCCAGATGTCGGGGATGCCGTCACCGGTGGCGTCGGCGGTGCCCAGGACCTTGGGCCAGTCGGCGCGGGTCCAGGCGGTGGTGGCGTAGGTGTTGTCGACCCCGTCCGCGGCGTTCGCCGCGAACTGGAGCGAGGTCAGGTCCGCGCCGATGCCGTTCGGACCGGGCTTGCCCTTGCGCAACGCCATGGTGCGATTCGCGTTGGAGTTGTCGCGGAACAGGAGGTCGGGGACCTTGTCCCCGGAGACGTCCCGGACCCCGACGAGGTCACGGGCGGCCCAGCCGGTGGCCATCTTGCGGTAGGAGGCGAAGCTGGAGCCGGTGTAGCCGGAGAACGCCCAGAACGCGTCCGCGTCCAGGGCGAACAGGTCGCCCAGGCCGTCACCGTCCGCGTCCTCGGTGACGATGATCTGCCGGAAGGTGGAGGCGTCGGGTGCGCTGCTCGGCATCTGCATCTCCTGGCGGCGGCCGACGTCGAACTGTCCGGTGCCGGTGCCGGGGTAGATGTAGATCTTCCCGTCGGGCATGCGGGCGATGAGGTCGGTGATGCCGTCGCCGGGATGCCAGTCGGTGGCGTGTCCGATCAGCGCGGGCGTGGTCCCGGACGGGTCCTTGAAGTAGCCGGGCGCGACGGGCTTGCCGTTCTCGACGGCACCGGGGATCCAGGCGTCGGTGTCGCCCTTCTTGTCACCGGCGTAGGTGCGCAGGTTGCCGTCCTTGTCGATGGCCAGCAGGTCAGGGCTGCCATCACCGGTGACATCACCGGGGGTGTCGGTGCCGGGACGGGCCTGGACGTAGAAGAGGTACTCGCTCTGGGGGGAGACGTTCCCCGAGGTGGCGACGGTGCGGACGTACAGGACGTTGGGTCCGGCGGTGTCGACCTGGAGTTTGATGGTGGCCAGGTCGGTGCCGGCGCCGGGAACGGCCTTGTTCTCCCAGGTGGGGTGGTTCAGGGACCACTGGTACTCGCGGATGCTCCCGGCGGGGGTGCCGTTGCCGCGGATCTCGATGCTCTGGTTGGGAGTGCTCGCCGGGTTCACGCTCCACTCCGCGCCATCGGGTCCGGGGACGGGGAAGTCGGTGGACTTGATCGCGGGGCTGGCCGGGGCGACGTGGTCCACGGTGAAGGTGCACCAGCCGCCGCCACCGGAATCGGCGGGACCGGAACCCGGAGCGCCGTAGCCGTCGGCGTCCACGGCGCGGGCCAGCCAGAAGTACTTGCGGCCCGAGGTGAACTTCGACCACAGCACGGTGCGGTTGACGGTCTGAGCACTGTTGACCGCGATCCACTCGTTGTGGACGTTCGCGCCCGAGACCGCGTCCCACACCTCGATCTGCAGCTTGCTCAGGTTCCCGTCCCGGTCCGTGCCCTTGACCTGGAAATTGATGTCGGTCTTACCGAGGCTCGTACCGTTCCCACTGGTCAGGCACGCCCCACCCGGGCTGGTGCTCATGTTCGCAGCGACCGGAATGTCGGGCGGGGTGTTGTAGGTGATCTCCAGGTACGGAGCCGACTCACCGTTCGCCAGAAGCTTCTTCCAGTAGTACGAGTCCGACTCGTTCGGCGCCTTGAACCCGAGGGCGAGTCCCGTCCAGCCACTGCTCGCGGCCTGCGTGACCAGGCCCTTGATGTCGGGGGCGACCCAGTTGTCGGGGCAGGAGGAGTTGTAGCCGTAACCGGCGTTCTCCGTGGCCACCTTGTTGCCCCACCAGCCGGTGGTGTTGTTCCACGTACTCGACGAGGTCACCAAGTACGTCGAGTAGATGTCCATGGGCTTCGTCGTGCACGACCACGAGTACGTCTGCAGCGCACGCACCACCGCGGTACGGATGCCGGCACCGTGGAGCTGGGTCCCGAAGTCGAAATTGAAAATGGAGCGGGACGTTCCACCGGAACTCGACTCGTAGCCGACACGCGCCTCGTTCGTACCCGAGGCGTTGTAGTTCTGACCGTTGTAGAAACTGCTGCCGCCGGCCGTCTTGTAGAGCAACGACCAGGAATTCTTTCGGCCCTTGAAGGAAGGGTCGATGAATACCGGGTACACGGTGTCCGCCGCATTCAGCAGCGCCACATCGGGCTTCAGCGAGAGAGTGCCCTCCGCCAGGGAGGCTGCCGCGACGGAAAGGTGCGCGCCTTCCGCACCTGCCAGGCCCTTCAGGCCCAGCGTCGGATGCTCCTTCGCGGCCTTCGGGGCCTTCCAGGCGGGAACGTCGTCCGTGGTGGCGACCTTGCCCGCCGAATCCCACATCAAAGGCGACGGCGAACCGGCGACTTCCTCGTCCTTGGCGTCGCGCGCCGACAGCGCACCGGACTCGGCATCCAGCTGGAACTTCAGATCGGGCGAGGCCAGCCGGTAGTTGATCTGCCCGAGGAGCGGATCGGCTGCGGCCTGCTTGTCCTTCACCACGAGGAGGTGCGAATAGCCGCCGTCCTGGGCCGTCATCAGCAGGTCGATGCCGGGGCGCACGTTCTCGTACAAGGCGCGCGGTCCGTCGATGACGGGGGCCGGCAGCACGCCCGGCCAGCTCACCGCCATGTCATGACCGTCGACGTTCAACCGGACCAGCTCGGTCCACACCTGCCCCGGCTCGTCCACCGTCAGCGCCGAACGCACCACACCGCGCGAGGCCCGTGCGTCCGCGGCCGCCGTGCCGGCACTGAAGACGACGGCCCCGTTCACGGCCTTGGCTGCGTAACCGGCCTCCGTCTTCGCCAGGTTGGTGTCGATCGGCTTCCATGCCTCGCCGACCTTCGCCCGCACCGCCGCACTGGAAATGTTCTTCTTGAACGACCCGTCCGGCTGCGCCCACGTCGTGGTGTTCGGGCTGCGCTCCGCCGTGACCTCGACTTCCTTGCCGGTCTCCTCGGCCAGCTTCCGGGCTTCGGGAGCGGCTACCGGGGCTCCGGCCGCTTCGGCAGCGGGCTTCTCCTCCTGCCCGGTGCCGTCGCGCACCTGCACGCCGACCGGAACGGCCACCGCGAGTGCGAGCAGCGCGGCCACACCCCCCAGATTCCTGCGACGCCGGAACCACCGGGGTCTTGGCGGGGCGTCGGGTACGACCGCCGACTCCGTCTCAGAATCTGAATCGCTGACAAGCACTTTTCGGTCTCCCCCTCGGGCGCACGTATTCCACTTTGCCGTTTGATGACAAAAGTGCGCCCCGATCATGAACCATCTCCGAGGCCGAAACACCCCCTAACTCCGCCTGTCCCTGGAGGTGTTGGGGCAGATTGGCATGATTTGGCACAACATATGGATGCAGTCAGGTGATTAACACCACTCCACCCCGGATTGGAGTGGACTTCCGACCATCTCTCCCTTCAAGATCTGCGGGCACTTTGTCAATCCTTTGCCGTCCGGGTGTCCGATATCCGGACGGCAGCGGTATGGGGGGAATACATGTCGCCCTTTGCGGCGAGTAATTTGCGCCTTCTCGGAAACGGGACGGCGCGCCGACATTTGGCCCGCACCGGAGCCACGCTCTCCGTCGTGCTCCTGGCCACGCTCCTGCCTGCCCAGGCATGGGGCGCTCAGCCCGGCCCGCGCTCGGGCGTCCAGCTGCCCGGCCTGCAGTCCGATATCAAGGCCAAGCTCGACAAGGTCGAAGCGGCCAAGCTGGAGGGCTGGGCCGGCGCGCCCGCCCAGCCCCCGGCCGGCTACGAGCCCTCCAAGATCACGCCGCCGGCGGCCGGTACGGCCGACGTCGCGCTGAGCGCCGGAACCGGGACGGCCCTGGTGAAGGCGGGCACACTGCCCGTCAGCATCGGCAAGGCCTCGCCCACCGAGAGCGAGCCGGCTCCGCCCGCGCCCTCGGGTACCTGGGGGGTGTCCGTCGAAGCCCGCACGGCCACCGAAGCGGCCGGCCTGGACGGCGCGATCATCAAGGTCACGCCGCCCGACGAGGGTTCGACCCCGGTGGACGTGCAGCTGGACTACAAGCAGTTCGAGGACCTCTACGGCACCGAGTGGTCCACGCGCCTGGAGCTCAAGCAGCTCCCCGCCTGCTTCCTGACGACGCCTCTCGTTCCCGAGTGCAGCGACGCAAAGCACATCCCCAGCACCAACGACCCGGCGACGGGCACCGTCCGCGCCACCGTGGACCCGGCCACCGCGCCCGGCCAGACCATGCGCACGATGGCCGTCGGCGGCGGCGGTCCCACCGTCCTGGCCGCGACGGACTCCGCCTCCGGCGCGGGGGGCACGTACAAGGCCACCTCGCTCTCCCCCTCGGGCAGCTGGACGGCGGGCGGCAGCGGCGGCGGCTTCTCCTGGAGCTACCCCCTGGGCGTCCCGGCGGCCCCGGCCGGCCCGGAGCCGAAGATCTCCCTGTCCTACGGCTCCCAAGCGGTGGACGGCAAGACCTCCGTCGCCAACGGCCAGGCCTCCTGGATCGGCGACGGCTGGGACTACCACCCGGGCTTCGTCGAGCGGCGCTACCGCTCCTGCTCGGCCGACCTCAAGAACGCGCCGAACAACGACAACAGCACGGACAAGAAGAAGAACGACCTGTGCTGGGCCGGCGACAACATGGTGATGTCGCTCGGCGGCAGCACCACCGAGCTGGTCCACGACACCGCCACCGGTGCCTGGATCCCCGCGAACGACGACGGCTCCAAGGTCGAGCGCAAGACCGACGCGAACGTCGCCAACGGCGCGAAGGACGGCGAGTACTGGCAGGTCACCACCCGTGACGGCACCAAGTACCTCTTCGGCCGCCACGACGTGGACGGCGCCGGCACCCGCGCGGTCACCGACTCCGTCTTCAACGTCCCCGTCTTCGGCAACCACACCGGCGAGCCCTGCCACGCGGCCTCCTTCGCCGCGTCGTCCTGCAAGCAGGCCTGGCGCTGGAACCTCGACTACGTCGAGGACGTCCACGGCAACGCCCTGGTCATCGACTGGAAGCGGGAGGAGAACCGCTACTCCAAGAACGAGAAGACCAAGGAGAAGAACGCCGCCGAAGTCGGCTACGTCCGCGGCGGCTACCCGACGCAGATCTCCTACGGCCTGCGCTCGGACAACCTGTCCGGCCCCCCGGCCGCCAAGGTCGAGTTCACCGTGGCCGAGCGCTGCAAGGCCGAGCGCACCACGAAGTGCGAGGACGCCGAGTTCACGTCGAAGAACTACGAACTCAAGCAGCCCTGGTGGGACACCCCGTCCACGCTGAACTGCACGTTCACCGATGAGACCTGCTACGTCACCGTCCCCAGCTTCTGGACCCGCAAGCGCCTGACCGGCGTCACCACGTACGGCCAGCGCACCGAGGGCACCACGGACCTCTCCAAGGTCGACTCGTGGACGCTGGACCAGTCGTTCCCGAAGCAGCGCACCGACACCCATCCGCCGCTGTGGCTGGAGTCGATCACCCGCACCGGCTACGGCACGAAGAAGGACGAGAACGGCAACCAGCTCAGCGCTTCGCTGCCGCCGGTCTCCTTCCTCGCCAACGTCGTGGACATGCCCAACCGCGTGGCGAAGAGCACGAACGACGCCACCCCGGACTACGACCGGCTCCGCGTGGAGACCATCCGCAACGAGACCGGTGGCGAGGTCTACGTCGACTACTCCGCCCCGTGCGCGGTGGGCACCACCCACCCGAAGCCCGAGGAGAACACCACTCGCTGCTTCCCCAACCACTGGTCCCCGGACGGTGAGCTGGAAACCCCGCCGCTGGAGTGGTTCAACAAGTACGTCGTCGAGAACGTGGTCGAGAAGGACCGCGTGGCGCGACAGCCCGATGTCACCACGAGCTACACCTATGAAGGCGGCGCCGCCTGGGCGAAGTCGGACGACGAGTTCACCAAGCCCGAACTGCGCACCTACGACCAGTGGCGCGGATACGCCTCGGTCGTCACCACCAAGGGCGTGACCGCCAATGCGGGCAAGCCCGATGCCACCGAGCAGTCGCAGACCCGGACCCGCTTCTTCCGCGGCATGTCCGGGGACGCGGGCCGCGCGGTGATCACCGTCAAGGACTCCACCAACACCGAGACCCTCGGCAACGACCTGCCCCAGTACCAGGGCAAGGTCGCGGAGAGCATCACGTACACCAAGGCCGGAGCCGGCGCCGCCGTCGCCGCCCGCGACCTGAACTGGTACGAGTCCAAGCGCACCGGCTCGCGCCCCCGCGACGGCACCACCGACCTGGAAGCCTTCCGCGTCGACACGTCCCGCATGGACCGGTACGAGGCGATCGAGGGCGGCTGGCGCCTGAGCCGGGCGATCGACACCTTCGAGCCGACCTACGGCCTGAAGACCACCGCGCAGACCGAGGCCATGACCTCGAACGGCTCCGGCGGCTGGACCGTCAACGAGCAGAGCTGCACCACCACCGCGTACGTCCACAACACCACCAAGCACCTGATCGGGCTGCCGCAGTCCAGCCGCGCCACCGCCGGCACCTGCGCGCAGGCCGCCACCGGCACGGTGCTGTCGAACACCCGCACCTCGTACGACGCGCTGAACGCCTTCGGCACGGCGCCGGTCAAGGGCGTGCCGTTCCAGACGGACACCCAGGACGGGGCAGGCACCGGCTGGGTCACCACAGGGCGCTTCGAGTACGACGCCCTGGGCCGGGTCATCAAGACCTACGACCCCGCCGGCAACGCCGTCACCACGGCGTTCACCCCGGCGACCGGGCCCGCCTTCGTCCAGACGGCGACCAACGCCCTGAGCCACAAGTCGTCGACCAAGTTCGACCCGGCCCGCGGCCTGGTCCTGGAGATCACCGACCAGAACGGCCGCAAGATCACCTCCGGCTACGACCCCCTGGGCCGTACCACCGCCGTCTGGACGCCTTCCCAGAACCCGGCCATCGACAAGGCCCGGCAGACCTTCGACTACCAGATCACCGAGCACGAGCCCCCGGCCGTCACCTCGCGCCTGCTGCGGGACAACGGAACCTACGAGAGCTCCATCGAGATCTACGACGGCCTGCTGCGCCCGCGTCAGACGCAGGCCGAGGCCGCCGGTGGTGGGCGCGTGGTCACCGACAAGCTGTACAGCTCGAACGGCACCGTCCGCCAGACCAACAACGGCTACTACGCGGAGGGTGAGCCGAGCAGGGACATCTTCGTCCCGGAGACCGTCTTCCACGTTCCCAACTCCACCGCGACCGCCTACGACGGTCTCGGCCGGACGCTGCGCAGCACCACCCTCTACGAGGGCACCGCGCACCACTCGGACGTCCTCCTGTACGGCGGCAACTGGACCCTCAAGCGCAGCGGCATGTCGGCCGACGGTTCGACTCCGCTGGCCGGCAGCCAGGCCACCAAGACCTGGACCGACGTGCTGGACCGCACGGCACTGATCCAGAAGTCCACGGCCACCGATCTGACCACCTGGTCCGACACCACGTACGCCTACGACGTCCGCGGCAAGCTGTCCAAGGTCACCGACGCCGTCGGCAACAACTGGACGTACTCCTACGACGCCCGCGGCCGCGTGACCGCGACCACCGACCCGGACATGGGACCTTCGTCGTTCGGCTACAACAACCTCGACCAGCAGGTCTGGGGCGAGAACGCGACCGGCAAGAAGACCTTCACCACCTACGACAAGCTCGGCCGCGCGACCGAGTCGCGCGAGGACTCCGCGACCGGCCCCCTGGCGGCCTCGTGGACCTTCGACACCCTGGCCGGGGGCAAGGGCAAGCCCGCCTCGTCCACCGCCTACACCAACGGGGCGGCGTACAAGACCGAGTTCACCGGCTACGACAGCGAGTACCGGGCCACCGGCACGAAGATCACCATCCCCGACACCCCCGCCACCAAGGGGCTGGCCGGGACGTACGCCTACAGCACCACGTACACCCCCAGCGGCAAGGTCCAGTCGACCACGTTGCCCGCCACCCCGGGCGGTCTGGCAGCCGAGAAGCTGGTCACCCGCTACGACGCCGACGGCCGCGCCCAAACCCTGTCGGGCCTGTCCTGGTACACCGCGGAAACGGTCTACAGCCCCTTCGGCGAGGTCCAGCGCACCGCATCGGGCAATGCCCCGAACCGGGTGTGGACGACGAACCTGTACGACCCGAACACGGGTCGCGTCACCCAGTCGATCTCCGACCGGGAGACGGCCAACTACAACCGGCTCTCCGCCCTGTCGTACACCTACGACGTGGCGGGCAACCCGACCTCGATCACGGACACCCAGCCGGGCGGCAAGATCGACCGGCAGTGCTTCTCCTACAGCCCGATGGGACAGCTCACCCAGGCCTGGACCGGCAAGACCGAGGCCTGCACGGGGCCCTCGCTGAGCGATGTCACCGCCGGACCGGACGGTGACGGCTACTGGCAGTCCTACGAGTTCGACAAGATCGGCAACCGCACCAAGCTGGTGAACCACAACCTCACCGACGCGGCGCTGGACCAGACCTCGGTGTACACGTACGGCATCGATCCCCCCAGCGGCAGCCAGCTCCTGCTCAAGAGCCAGCCCCACGCGCTCACCAAGGTGGAGAAGAAGCAGGGGGCGACGCTGCTCTCCCAGTCCACCTACGAGTACGACTCCACCGGCAACACCAAGACCCGGAAGATCGACTCCGACACCCAGGCCCTGACCTGGGACCGGCGCAACAAGCTCACCTCGGCGAGCAGCCCGGGCATCGGCGCCGTCGCGGTCACCGGTCTGGCGGGCAAGTGCCTCGACGTGGCCGGGTCCTCCGACGTGGACGGCACCGCCGTCCAGCTGTACCCGTGCAACGAGACCCGTGCACAGCAGTGGCGCCTGAGCGGCGACACCGTCCGTGCGCTGAACAAGTGCCTGACCGCGGACGGCCTGTACGCCCGGCTGTCCACCTGTGACGGCAGCGCCAAGCAGAAGTTCACCTACCGCGCGGGAGACAAGACCCTCTACAACGCGGCGGCCAACGCCTGCGTCACCGTCCCCAACGACAACCCCGCCGACGGCAACGACCTCCACATCTTCACCTGCGCCGCCGGCGCCGCCGCCCAGCAGTGGACCTTCGCCGACAGCACCACCAACTACATCTACGACGCCTCCGGCAACCGCCTCATCCAGGAGACCGGCTCCAGCCGCACCCTCTACCTCGGTGAGACCGAGTTCACCGTCGACAAGGCCGGCCAGGCGGTCGACGCATTCCGCTACTACGGCAGCGACGGCGGCCCGACCACGGTCCGTCAGACCGGAGGCAAGGCCACCGGCCACAAGCTGACGGTCCTGCTGACCGACCACCACAACACCGCCACCATCTCGGTCGAGCAGAAGACCGGGCAGCCGGTGTCCCGGCGCAAGTACGACCCGTACGGCAACCAGCGTGGCGCGATGGCCACCCACTGGTCCGGCAGCCGTACCTTCCTCGGCACCGGCAACGAGGACAGCACGACGGGCCTCACCCACATCGGCGCCCGCGAGTACGAGCCGGCCACCGGCCGCTTCATATCCGTCGACCCGGTCATCGACGTCACCAACCCGCTCCAGATGAACGGGTACAACTACGCGAACAACAACCCCATCTCGCAGATGGACCCGACCGGGCTCGAAAGCTGCTACGGATACGGGTACTGCGGCGGTGGCGGCGGAACCAACGGCAAGCACCTCGAAGAGGTGGACGACGAGGGCGACGAGGACTGGGGCGAAGACGAGCCCACGGTCACGGTCACCGTCGACGATCAAGGCGACTCCTGGATCAACGGCGGGCGCATGCTCTCCGACAAGGAGCTGAAGGTCCGCTTCCCCTTCAAGAAGACCTACGAGGAACGGCTGAAGGCCTGGCTGAGCGGACAGCGGTGCTTCAACCCGGACAGCCAGGACTCCTTCTGCGCGGGGGCCGAGGCTCTCGGGCTGTTCTCCTACGAGAGGTCACCGAGGGACGCCGCCATCGGCGACTTCCTCCTCCTCGTCATCGCCCCGGACGCGGCGGCCTGGGCGAGCTGTGCCGCCTTGTCCGTCAAGGGCTGCTTGAGCAGTGCTCTCGACCTGCCGTGGGCCAAGTGGGCCAAGGCCATCAAGGTCGGCGTGAAGTTCAAAAGGGCGGTCAAGTGGTCTGCGGACAAGCCGGTCCCGGGTCTGCCCGACTGGCGCAACGCCACCAAGGTCGAGAAGGAAGTCGTCGACGCCAGCTGGGACCGTATGGACGAATATGCGAACAGAAACGCGTTCGGCAAGGACGCGTGGGGTGGAAACACGGCGAGGAAGGACCCCGAAACCGGTCTGGTGGACCCGAGGGGAGCCATGAAGTTCGCCACTTCGGCTCAGGTCCGCAAGATGAAGGGCATGGGAATCACGCGTCAGGAAGCCGAGGCATGGAGGGACTTCTACCTCTATGAGCACAAGGCCTCGTCCGGGAGGCCGGGGAAGAACCCCAACCCCAGCGCCTTCCAGCGAGCCAACCTCTTCCAGTACTACCTGAACAACATGTGAGGCCACCAATGCGATTCAGACTCGGTACCGACAAGACCGTCACCGTTGTGTTCGAGCCGTCGGCCGCCGAACACACGCTTGAAGCCGGCGAGAGCATCATCATCGAATGGTTCGACGGAATCCGTGATGACGGCTTCGTCAGGCTGGATGCCGACTGCCTCGTCGTCGACGCCCCGAGCCACGGCTACACCCGGGCATGGGAAGAGAACGGGGAGGAGATCTACGTAGGCTCCGACTCCGAATAGCAGTCCCGCAAGCGAAAAGGCCCCGCCCGGATCATCCGGGCGGGGCCTTCCTCGTGCTTGCGGGTCCGCGTGCGGGCCGTGCGTCAGTCCAGCGGGCGCTTCGGTGCCGGCCGCCAGACGACCAGGGCGCTGCCCGGCTTCGGGCCCTGGTACGGGACCAGGTCGCGCCGGTACGAGGCGTGCACCTGGGCCTCGCGCTGCTGGAGCACGGCGGCTGCGCCGTCGACGGCCGAGGAGAGCTCGGCCACACGCTGCTGGAGCGCGGCGACCTGGTTCTCCAGTTCGATGATCCGCTTGATGCCGGCCAGGTTGATGCCCTCTTCCTGGGACAGCGCCTGCACCGTGCGGAGCAGTTCGATGTCGCGGGCCGAGTAGCGCCGGCCGCGCCCGGCCGTACGGCCCGGGGAGACCAGGCCGAGGCGGTCGTACTGGCGCAGGGTCTGCGGATGCAGGCCCGAGAGCTGGGCGGCCACCGAGATCACGTAGACCGGGGTCTCATCGGTGAGCTGGTAGTGGCTCCTACGGCGGCCGTCCATGTCATGCTCCCTTCGCGGACTCGAACAGCGCGGAGCGCGGGTCCTCGGACTCCGTCGCCTCGCGGTACAGCTCCAGGGCCTCGCGGGCCTTGTCGTTCAGCTCGGTCGGGACCGCGACCTCCACCGTCACCAGCAGGTCGCCGCGGGTGCCGTCCTTGCGGACCGCGCCCTTGCCGCGGGCCCGCATCGTGCGGCCGCCGGGGGTGCCCGGGGGCAGCTTCAGCGTCACCGAGGGGCCGTTCAAGGTCGGGACCTTGATGTCGGCTCCGAGCGCCGCCTCCGCGAAGGTCACCGGAACGGTCACCGTGAGGTTGTCGTCCTTGCGGCCGAAGACCGGGTGGCTGTCGACGTGGACGACCACGTACAGGTCACCGGCCGGGCCGCCGCGCTCGCCCGGAGCTCCCTTGCCGCGCAGCCGGATCCGCTGGGAGTCGGAGACCCCCGCCGGGATCCGGACCTGCATGGTCCGGGAACTGCGGGCCCGCCCGCTGCCCTTGCAGATGTCGCAGGGGGTCTCGGCGATGAGGCCGCGGCCCTTGCAGTCCGCGCAGGGGTCGGTCAGCGAGAAACCGCCGCCGCTGCCGCGGGACACCTGGCCGGTGCCGACGCAGGTCGGGCACACGCGGGGCGTGCCGTTCTTGTCGCCGGTGCCCGAACAGGCCTTGCAGGGCGCCTGCGAGGACATCCGGAGCGGGACCGTGGCCCCGTCCACCGCCTCCGTGAAGGAGAGGGTGACCTCCGACTCGATGTCCTGGCCGCGGCGCGGCTGGGTACGGGTGCCCGCACCCGCGCCGGCGCCGCCGCGGTTGAACAGGCCGCCGAAGACGTCGCCCAGGCCGCCGCCGCCGAAACCGCCGGCCGGGCCGCCCTGCTGCTGGCCTCCGAAGAGGTCACCGAGGTCGAAGTTGAACGAGCCGCCCCCGCCGCCGCCGGGACCGGGGCGGAAGCCGCCGTTCCCGAACAGGGCGCGGGCCTCGTCGTACTCCTTGCGCTTCTTCGGGTCGCCGAGGATGTCGTTCGCCTCGGAGATCTCCTTGAAGCGCTCCTCGGCCGAGGCGTCGCCCTTGTTGGCGTCCGGGTGGAACTCGCGGGCGAGCTTCCGGTACGCCTTCTTGATCTCGGCCTCGGTGGCGTCCTTCGGGACACCGAGGACCTTGTAGTAGTCCTTCTCGACGAAGTCCTTCGTGCTCATCCCCGGTGTCCCTCCTCTCGCGCTACTGGTCCTGCATGTCGTGCAAAGGGCGCCGCAGCTTCAGCCCTTGTCGGGGGCATCCGCGTCCTTGCCCGACGCGTCCGCCGATTCCGACGCGGAATCGGCCTCCGCCGCCTCGGACTTCGGCGCCGCGCCCGGCTGGGGCTCGGCCACCGCGACCCGCGCGGGACGGATCGTACGCTCGCCGATGCGGTACCCCGGCTGCAGGATCGCCACGCAGGTGTCCTCGGTGACGTCCGGCGCGTACGAGTGCATCAGGGCCTCGTGGATCGTCGGGTCGAAGGGCTCGCCCTCCTTGCCGAACTGCTGCAGGCCCATCTTGGCCGCGGCGGTCTCCAGCGATTCGGCCACCGACTTGAAGCCGCCGACCAGCTCGCCATGTTCCCGCGCCCGGCCGATGTCGTCCAGGGTCGGGAGCAGCTCCGTCAGGAGGGACGCGACCGCGATCTCCTTGACGGCGATCCGGTCCCGCTCCACCCGGCGGCGGTAGTTCTGGTACTCCGCCTGGAGCCGCTGGAGGTCCGCGGTGCGCTCGCCGAGCGCGGTACGGGCCTGGTCCAGCTGGGCCAGGAGAGCTGTTTCCTGGCCGCTCGGTGCTGCTGCGGAGTCCCCGGCCGGGGCCGCGGCCTCCTCCTTGGAGGAAGCTGCGGCCTTCGGCTCGGCGGCGTCGTCAGGCGTGCCGTCGGCGGGGACTTCGGGCTTCTCGTCGAAGCCCGGGGTCTCCTCCGACATCAGGCAGCGCCACCCTTCGGCTTCTCGTCGTCGACGATCTCGGCGTCGACGACGTCGTCGTTGGCGTCGGCCTGGCCGGCGTCACCGGTCGGCGCGCCACCGGCGGCCTGGGCACCGGCGTCGGCGTAGATCGCCTGGCCGAGCTTCTGGCTGACGGCACCGAGCTTCTCGGTCGCGGTGCGGATCTCGGCAGCGTCCTCGCCCTTGAGCTTTTCCTTCAGCTCGGCGATGGAGGCCTCGACCTCTTCCTTGACGTCGGCCGGGACCTTGTCCTCGTTGTCCTTGACGAACTTCTCCGTCTGGTACACGAGGCTCTCGCCCTGGTTGCGGGACTCGGCCGCTTCCTTGCGGCGCAGGTCCTCGTCCGCGTACTGCTCCGCCTCCTGGCGCATGCGGTCGACCTCGTCCTTGCCGAGCGAAGAGCCGCCGGTGACGGTCATCTTCTGCTCCTTGCCCGTGCCGAGGTCCTTGGCCGTGACGTGCATGATGCCGTTCGCGTCGATGTCGAAGGAGACCTCGATCTGCGGGACGCCACGCGGGGCCGGCGGCAGGCCGGTCAGCTCGAACATGCCGAGCTTCTTGTTGTACGCCGCGATCTCGCGCTCGCCCTGGTAGACCTGGATCTGCACGGACGGCTGGTTGTCCTCGGCCGTCGTGAAGATCTCGGACCGCTTGGTCGGGATCGTGGTGTTGCGCTCGATGAGCTTGGTCATGATGCCGCCCTTGGTTTCGATACCCAGGGACAGCGGGGTCACGTCGAGGAGCAGGACGTCCTTGACCTCACCCTTGAGCACGCCCGCCTGGAGGGTCGCGCCGATGGCGACGACCTCGTCCGGGTTGACGCCCTTGTTGGCGTCCTGACCGCCGGTGAGCTCCTTGACGAGCTCGGCGACGGCCGGCATGCGGGTGGAGCCGCCGACCAGGACCACGTGGTCGATCTCGGACAGGTTGATGCCCGCGTCCTTGATGACGTTGTGGAACGGGGTCTTGCAGCGGTCGAGCAGGTCCGCGGTCAGCTGCTGGAACTGGGAGCGCGTGAGCTTCTCGTCCAGGTGCAGCGGGCCCTCGGCGGAAGCCGTGATGTAGGGCAGGTTGATCGAGGTCTCCGTGGAGGAGGACAGCTCGATCTTCGCCTTCTCGGCGGCCTCGCGCAGACGCTGGAGCGCCATCTTGTCCTTGGCCAGGTCGACGCCGTGACCGTTCTGGAACTGCTTCACCAGGTAGTCGACGACGCGCTGGTCCCAGTCGTCGCCACCGAGGTGGTTGTCACCGTTGGTGGCCTTCACCTCGACGACGCCGTCGCCGATCTCGAGGAGCGACACGTCGAAGGTGCCGCCACCGAGGTCGAAGACGAGAATGGTCTGGTCGTCCTTGTCGAGACCGTAGGCCAGGGCGGCGGCCGTCGGCTCGTTGACAATACGCAGGACGTTCAGGCCAGCGATCTCGCCGGCCTCCTTCGTCGCCTGGCGCTCGGAGTCGTTGAAGTAGGCCGGGACGGTGATGACCGCGTCCGTGACCTTCTCGCCCAGGTACGCCTCGGCGTCGCGCTTCAGCTTCTGCAGGATGAAGGCGCTCATCTGCTGCGGGTTGAAGTCCTTGCCATCCAGGTTGATCTTCCAGTCAGTGCCCATGTGGCGCTTGACGGAGCGGATGGTCCGGTCCACGTTCGTGACCGCCTGGCGCTTGGCCACCTCGCCGACGAGGACCTCGCCGTTCTTGGCGAAGGCGACGACGGACGGCGTGGTCCTGGCGCCCTCGGCGTTGGTGATGACGGTGGGCTCGCCGCCTTCCAGAACGCTGACGACGGAGTTAGTGGTGCCCAGGTCGATGCCGACCGCACGTGCCATTTTGATTCCTCCAGCTGACTTGAGTGGAACAGACTCAAGCGTGCCCCACCGCTCCGCTTGTGTCAACAGAGGTGAGTCGAGGAGGCTCAACCTTTAGGCCACCCTTACGCTCAGGAGCGCCATTCGGGGCACCACGGCCGCGCGGCGCCCGCACACCGCCACGGGCGTGCGGCACCGTGCTGGCATGCAGAAGCTGCTCTCGCTCCCCTCCTGGCCGACGGCTCTGCCGGAGCTCCCGGCCGGGCCGTCGGCCAAGCGCGTGCTCGACCTCGCCGGGGCGGCGCTCCTGCTCGGGGTGCTCCTCGTACCACTGCTGCTGACCGCCGGGCTGCTGTACGCCACCCAGGGCGCGGGCGTCCTCGTACGCGAGCCCGCGGCGGGCCTGGCCGGGCGGCCCTACCGGGCGTGGCGGTTCCGCGTCGGCAAGGGCCGGGCCGGGGCGGCCCTGGAGCGGTGCGCGCTGGACGGGCTCCCGCAGCTGCTCAACGTGGTGCGCGGCGAGATGTCACTGGTCGGGCCGCGGCCGGGGAACGGCCCGTCGGACCGGCCCGAGCGGCTCCTCGTACGGCCCGGGATGACCGGGCTGTGGCAGGTGAGCGCGCGCTCGGACCTGCCGTGGGAGGAGATGGACCTGCTGGACCGGCACTACGTGGAGAACCACTGGCTGGGGATGGACCTGGCGATCCTCGCGCAGACCCCGCGCGCGGCCTGGCGGCACGGGCGGCCCTGAGCCGGAGCCCGGGCGGGGCGACCAGGCTGGGCGGGCAGGCGGGGGCGAGCGACGCAGATCACCGCGCGCTCGGCTACATTGCGGCGTCGGGACTGGGTAACCTCAAGCCTTGACTGGATAAGTTACCGCTTAGTAAGTGCCGCCCGAGGAGCCCTCCCATGCAACTCGCCGCGATCATCGTGTCGCTGGTCCTGACCGTGGTCGGCGTCGCGCTGCTCGCCCGAGCCGTGGCGCAGATCTACCGCTTCGTGAAGCTCGGACAGCCCGTACCGGCAGGCAGCCGGACGGACGACCCGAAGTCCCGAACGATCACCCTGGTCCGGGAGTTCCTCGGCCACAGCCGGATGAACCGCTGGGGCCTCGTCGGCTTCGCGCACTGGTTCGTCGCGATCGGCTTCCTGACGCTGCCGCCCACGCTGGTGCAGGCGTACGGGCAGCTCTTCCAGGCCGACTGGACGCTGCCGGTCATCGGCGGCTTCCTGCCCTTCGAGCTCTACATCGAGTTCATCGGCCTGATGACCGTGCTCGGCATCCTCATCCTGATGGGGATCCGCCTCGCCTCGCTGCCCTCCCGGGCCGGCCGCAAGTCCCGCTTCGCCGGTTCGAAGGCCTGGCAGGCGTACTTCGTCGAGTACATCATCCTGACCATCGGCCTCGCGATCCTGTGCCTGCGCGGCCTCGAAGGCGCCATCCACCACGTGGACTCGTACGAGCCGGCGTACTTCGTGTCGTACCCGCTGGTGCTCGCCTTCAAGGGCATGTCGCTCGGCGCGCTGCAGAACGCCATCTACTTCACCGCGATGATCAAGATCGGCACCTCGCTGATCTGGATGATCGTGGTCTCGCTGAACACCAACATGGGTGTGGCCTGGCACCGCTTCCTCGGCTTCCCGAACATCTGGTTCAAGCGGAACGCGGACGGAGCGGTCGCGCTCGGCGCGCTCCAGCCCATGACCAGCGGCGGCAAGGTCATCGACTTCGAAGACCCGGGCGAGGACGACGTCTTCGGCGTCTCGCAGGTCGAGCAGTTCTCGTGGAAGGGCATCCTCGACTTCTCCACGTGCACCGAGTGCGGCCGCTGCCAGTCGCAGTGCCCCGCCTGGAACACGGGCAAGCCCCTCTCCCCCAAGCTCCTGATCATGTCGCTGCGCGACCACGCGCACGCCAAGGCCCCCTACCTGCTGGCCGGCGGCGGCAAGGACATGGAGGGCAACGAGAAGGCCACGCCCGAGCAGCTCGCAGGCGTCCCGGCCGCGGCCCTCGCCGAGGCCGAGCGCCCGCTGATCGGCACGGCCGAGGAGAACGGGGTCATCGACCCCGACGTCCTGTGGTCCTGCACCAGCTGCGGCGCGTGCGTCGAGCAGTGCCCGGTGGACATCGAGCACATCGACCACATCGTCGACATGCGCCGCTACCAGGTGATGATCGAGAGCGCCTTCCCGAGCGAAGCCGGGACGATGCTCAAGAACCTGGAGAAGAAGGGCAACCCCTGGGGTCTGGCCAAGAAGCAGCGCGTCGAGTGGACCAAGGAGGTGGACTTCGAGGTCCCGATCATCGGCAAGGACGCGGAGGACCTCTCCGAGTTCGACTACCTCTACTGGGTCGGCTGCGCCGGCGCACTGGAGGACCGGGCGAAGAAGACCACGAAGGCCTTCGCCGAGCTGCTGAACATCGCGGGCGTCAAGTTCGCCATCATGGGCGGCGACGAGAAGTGCACCGGTGACTCCCCGCGCCGCCTGGGCAACGAGCCGCTCTTCCAGCAGCTCGCGCAGGAGAACGTCGCGATGCTGAACATGGCGTTCGGCGAGGACGACGACGACCCCGAGACCAAGAAGCCGAAGTCGGCGAAGCGGATCGTCTCCACCTGCCCGCACTGCTTCAACACCATCGCGAACGAGTACCCGCAGCTGGGCGGCGAGTACGAGGTCATCCACCACACGCAGCTGCTCCAGCACCTGATCGACGAGGGCCGCCTCACGCCGGTGACCCCGGTCGACGGGCTGATCACGTACCACGACCCCTGCTACCTGGGCCGGCACAACAAGGTCTACACGCCGCCGCGCGAGATCATGTCCGCCGTACCGGGCCTGCGCCAGCAGGAGATGCACCGCCACAAGGAGCGGGGCTTCTGCTGCGGCGCCGGTGGCGCGCGGATGTGGATGGAGGAGCGGATCGGCAAGCGCATCAACAACGAGCGCGTCGACGAGGCCCTGTCCCTGAACCCGGACATCGTCTCCACCGCCTGCCCCTTCTGCCTCGTGATGCTCACCGACTCGGTGAACGGCAAGAAGAACGACGGCCAGGCGAAGGAACACGTCACGGTCGTGGACGTGGCGCAGCTGCTGCTGGACTCGGTGAGGACGCCGGAGCCGGTGGTGGTCGAGCCGGAGCCGGAGCCGGAGCCTGAGCCGGTGGTCGAGCCGGTGGTCGAGGCGGAGCCCGTCTCGGAGCCCGTCTCGGAGCCCGTCTCGGAGCCCGTCTCGGAGCCGAAGGCCGAGGCCCCCAAGGCCGAGGCGGCCGAGCCGAAGGCGGCGGAGGCCCCCACTGAGGCCCCGGCAGAGCCGGGCACCGACGACGCCGAGGCGAAGTAGCCCGCAGCGCGTTACCGGACATGAGAACGGCCCGCCCCTCTGTGGGGGCGGGCCGTTCTCGCGTCCAGGGGCCGAGGGGCCGAGGGGTCAGGACCGGTCGGACCGGCTGCGGCGCAGCATCGCGAAGCCGAGGCCCGCGGCGCCGATGGCCGCCATACCGCCGCCGGCGGCGAGCATCAGCGTGCCGTCGCCCTCGGTGGACACCGGCACGACGCCCTCCGCACCGGCCTTCACGCCGCCCTTCGGCACGACCCGCTCGACGGCCTTCTTCTCGACCATCTCGACGGGCTTGGCGACGAGCTTGGCGACGGGCTTCTCGACCGGCTTGGCGACGGGCCTCGCATCCTTCGTGCCGGCCGCCTTACCGCCCTTGTCCACCTCGTACCTCTCGATCAGCTTGCCGCTGGTGAACTCGTAGACCCAGCTGTTCCCGCCGTTCTTGCCGTCGATGACGACGAACTTCACGCGCTTCCCGTCCTGGACGAGCTTGTACGTCCAGCCGTCGTTCGTCGCGGTCGGGTGCTTCAGGTCGATCGTGCCGAGGAGGGTCCCGTTCGGCATCGAGATCTCGACGCGCTTGCCGTTCGGGCCGTCGATCAGCCGCGCGTTGCGCCCGTCGGGCATGGCGACCTGGACGACGTTCTCCTCCTTCTCCACCGGCTTCGGCTTCTCGACCGGCCTGGCCGCGCCCTCGACCCACGAGGTGACGGTGCCGTTCGGCTGGAGGACCACGTGCAGCCCGTTGTTCTGGCCGCGGGCGGGCTTGCCGTCCTTGCTGACCAGGGTGTCCAGCTTGATGCCGCCGGAGAAGATGTCGGCCTCGAAGTGACCGCTGCCGAAGGTGTAGACCTTGGCGACCGATCCGTCGGCCAGCTTCACGGTCGTGACGTACGCCCGGACCGAGGGCCCCACCGGCGGCGTGGTGGGAGGCGTGGTCGGGGGCGTGGTCGGCGGGACGGTCGGGTCCACCTGCGGCTGCTGCGGGTCGGCCGACGGCTGCTCGGCGCCGGGCAGGACCTGCGCGTCCGGTACCGCCGGGGAATCCGCGAAGGCGGACCCGACCGGGAGGGCGAGGACGGCGGCCGCACCGGCCACTACGGCGGCGGTACGGAGGGTGGTGCGACGGTGCGGGCTGCGCATGACGGGGCTCTTCTCGTGCTCGTTCGGCGTTCGGCGTTCGGCGTTCGCCGTTCGGCTTCGTGGCGGTGGCTACGTCTACGAAGCTACGGAGCCGGTATGTCCGTATTCCGTCGGAGATGTAACAGGCGTCGGCAGACTGCCGCGCAGCCACGTAACCCGCCCCGCCTCCACCCCGAGAAGGCCCTCCAGGTACCCCCTAGGGGATGTCACAGCTCAGCCGCAAAGGAGGCCTCTTGCCCCCGCCCGGCCACCCGCCCGCCCGGGAGCGGGTACTTTCGATCACGTGGCTGGATTCAGGATCGGACGCGGCCGGGACAACAACCGCACCCCGCAACAACCTCCGCGGCAGCAGCCGTACGGTCAGCAGCAGGCGCCCCCGGCGCCGCCGCCGTACGGCCAGCAGCCCTACGCACCCCAGCAGTGGCCGTCACAGGGCGCTCCCGGGGGCCACGGCGAGCCCGAATACTTCGACCCGCACGGCGGTCACGCCGGCCAGGGTCAAGGTCAGGGGCAAGGCCAGGGATACGGCTACGGCCACCCCCCGGCCCAGGGAGCCGGCGGGCCGGGCGACTCGCCGGGGTACACCCAGGCCTTCGCCATCGGCGAGGACCCGTACCCGTACAACCAGGGCGCGACCTACCATGCGGGCGCGGCGCAGGCCGCCGCCCCCACCGGTCCGCGGCTGCCGTGGAAGGACCTGATCCGGGGCATCGTGACCCGCCCGGGCCCGACCTTCCTGCAGATGCGCGACTACGCCGTCTGGGGGCCGGCGCTGATCGTGACCTTCCTCTACGGACTGCTCGCGATCTTCGGCCTCGACGACGCCCGCAAGGACGTCATCAACGCCACCCTCTCCAAGGCCGTCCCGATCGTGGTCTCCGCGGGCGTGGCCTTCGTGATCTGCGGCCTGGTCCTCGGCGCCGTCACCCACACGCTGGCCCGCCAGATGGGCGGCGACGGGGCGTGGCAGCCCACGGTGGGCCTGTCGATGCTGGTCATGAGTCTGACGGACCTACCGCGCCTGCTGTTCGCCATGTTCCTGGGCGGCGACAACATGCTGGTCCAGATCCTGGGCTGGGCCACCTGGGTGGTGGCCGGCGCGCTCTTCACCTCGCTGGTCAGCAAATCGCACGACCTGCCGTGGCCGAAGGCCCTGGGCGCCTCGGCGATCCAGCTGGTCGCCCTGCTGTCGATCATCAAGCTGGGCACGATCTAGCGCTCGCCGCACACACGCAGAGGGGCCCGCCGCACGAACGTGCGGCGGGC
>NZ_JBHXKA010000139.1:0-21041 GCF_042722885.1 Streptomyces sp. NPDC058401 | reverse complement strand
CCGTCATGTCGACGATCAGTGCTCGTCGGCCAGGATCAGGTAGAGCTTCTTGCGGGTGTCGTTGATGACGGCGAGCGCCTTCTCCCGCTGCGCGGGAGTGCCGGTCTTGAAGACCTGGCCGAAGGCCTCCATCAGGCCGAAACCGGCCGTCCGGACCTCGTTCATGGCCTCGAAGTCGAAGCCCCGGCCGGCCTCCGCCCAGGGGGCGTCCGGGCCGGACTCGGCCTCGGTGCGACCGGCGTCGGTGAGCGTGAACAGCTTCTTGCCGCCCTCGCTCTCACTGGTGATGAGGCCCTCGTCCTCCAGGAGCTGCAGGGTCGGGTACACCGACCCCGGGCTGGGCTTCCACGCCCCGCCGCTGCGCTCGCCGATCTCCTGGATCATCTCGTAGCCGTGCATCGGCCGGTCGGCGAGCAGAGCCAGGATGGAGGCGCGCACATCACCCCGCCGGGCCCGTCCGCGCGGTCCGCCGCGCCCGCCCCGCCCGCCGAAGGGCCCGCCGCCGAAGGGCGGCCCGAACGGCCCGAAGGCGGCCCGCCGCTGCTGGAACTCCTCCCGACGGTCCGGCCCGCAGTGGCCGTGACCCCGTCCGTGCTCGTGTCCGTGGTCGTGTCCGTGCTGTCCGTGTGAACGCATGACTGCGCTCCTTCCCTCATTCGGTGATCTCGTTGTCGCTGATGCGATGTCTCTACTATCGCTGACCCATCGCGATGCGTCAACGATATATCGGAAACTTCCTCAACGAACAGTCGGAGTCCCCTCCGGGGCGAACGGATGGTGGAAGGTGAAGGCGTCCGGTGCGGAGCCGTGGGCGTGGAGGTGTTCCAGCCTGGAAACCCCCTCCTGCCAGGTGGGTATCACGCCGGCGGCGACCCACCAGAGCACGTAGGCCGGGTGTCCTGTCCTCTCGAACCAGTCGGAGCGCCTGTTCAGCGCCTCACGGTGCAGACCGGTGTAGATGGCGTCGAAGGCGGGGCGCAGGTCGGTCCATAGCGAGAGGGTCGCGGCCAGGGCGGTGGTTTCCGCCGTACGGCCCTTGCCGTACCAGGTCGGTACGGCGAACTCTCCCCACACACCCCAGTCCAAGTCGAAGTGCGTGCCCGTGCCCCGGCCGCCGGCTGCCGCTTCGGCATGAGCGAGGTACCCGGGGTGCCGGCTGATCTCCGGGTAGATGGCCTCGCCGCTGTCGTGGAGTGCGCGCGTGAGAGGTGCGGGATCGGCGAGAGGTGACTTCAGGACGCCAAATGTGTACAGCGCGAGATGGGGCATGCGTCTCTCCCTGGTCGAGGGTGCCTGGTGTGGACCCGGTTCGATGGCTCACCCAGGGGAGCGAGGGTCCGTGGGGCATGACCAAGTCGCCCCGTCACGGGTGGCCCAGCCCGACGGAACTCCCGTGCCACCGTGGGCAATCGCCGAAGAAGAGGTGAAGTTAGCCGCCTCTGCGGCCCATGTCGAAGTTGCGTTTTCCGCGCCCAAGTGGCCTCTCGTAGCGAGGTCGCGCCCACCAGGCGGAACCCGACATGTAGGCGGCAACCAGGCCAGTCATCCCGAATTGGCCTTTGCGGGCGGATCCGCCGCTTCCCTACCGTCGGTGACATGCGCATCCGAATCGTCGACGCCTTCACCGACCGCCCCTTCGGCGGCAACCCCGCCGGCGTCCTGCTCCTCGAAGGCGGGTTCCCCCCGGACGCCTGGCTCCAGCAGGTCGCCGCCGAGGTCAACCTCTCCGAGACCGCCTTCGCCCATCCCCTCCCGCCCGGCGGCGGGGCGGACTGGGCGCTGCGCTGGTTCACCCCGGCCGCCGAGGTCGACATGTGCGGCCACGCGACCCTGGCCACCGCCCACGTCCTGGCCACGAGCGGCCTCGCGACCGGGACGGTCCGCTTCTCCGCGCGCTGCGGGATCCTGGAGGTCACGGCCGCCGCGGACGGGACCCTGGTCATGGACTTCCCGACCTCCTCCCTGACCGAGGTCGAGCCGGACCCGGCCGTGGAGCGCGCGCTCGGCGCCCCGGCCAAGTCGGTCCACGACACCTCCGAGCACATCGGCGACCTCGTGGTGGAGCTGGCCGACGAGCGGGCCGTACGGGAGCTCGCGCCGGACCTCGCCGCCCTGCGCGGCTACTCCCGGCGCGGGATCATGGTGACCGCGGCGGCCGAGGACCCCTCGCGCGGCTACGACTTCGTCTCGCGCGGCTTCTTCCCCGCGCTGGGCATCGACGAGGACCCGGTCACCGGCTCCGCGCACACCGCCCTGGCCCCCTTCTGGGCGCAGCGGCTGGGCCGCACGGAGCTCGTCGGCCTCCAGGGCGGAGCCCGCACCGGCCTCGTCCGGGTCCGGCTGCTGGGCGACCGTACGCTGCTGATCGGGCGCGCGGTCACGGTCATCGACGGCGAGCTGCTCAGCGCACCGTGAGCCGGCCGGTCCGCCCCGGGCCTACGGCGTCGGCAGCCAGCCCACCTTGCCCGCCAGCAGGGCGTACCCGCCGAAGGCCACGATGTCGAGCAGTGCGTGCGCGACGACGAGCGGACCGACCCGGCCCCAGCGCCGGTAGGCGAGGACGAACACCACGCCCATCACCACGTTGCCGATGAAGCCGCCGATGCCCTGGTAGAGGTGGTACGAGCCGCGCAGCACGGAGCTGGCCAGCAGCGCGGCCATCGGCGACCAGCCGAGCTGTCCGAGCCTGCGCAGCAGGTAGGCCAGCACGATGACCTCCTCCACCACGGAGTTCTGCACCGCGGAGAGGATCAGCACGGGGAACTTCCACCACACGTCGGGCAGCGCCTCCGGCACCACCGTGAGGTTGAAGCCGGTGGCCCGCGCCCCCAGGTAGAAGGCCAGTCCCGCGCTGCCGATGCAAGCGGCGACGAGCGCACCCCGGCCCAGGTCCCACCAGGGCCGGGTCCGGTCGAAGCCGAGCACCTTCAGCCCGGGCGCGCCCTCCCGGGTCAGCAGGTGCGCGACGAGCAGCACGGGGACGAGAGCGCTCGCGATGCCGAACAGCTGCCAGGCCAGGTCCAGCCAGGGCCGGCCGGGGGCGTACGAGCCGTTGAGCGTGGCGGCCTGGTCCTTGAGCCCGCCCGGCTTGGTCAGCGAGCCGATGAAGCTGATCAGCGCCGAGACGCCGCTCGCGCCCAGGGACAGCGCGAGCACGAGGAGCGTCTCGGAGCGCAGCATCCTGCGCTCGCCCGGGCCCCCCTCGCCCGGGCCCCCGCCGAGCTCCCCGATCTCCGGTTCCGGCTCCGTCCGCACGCCCGTCTCCCGTCCCGCCACCGCTGCGACATCTCGCGGGGCGCCCCGCCCCGGTCACCCCATACTGCCTCCTCGGCGGGGCCAAGGGATCACCGGACGGGACCGGCACGGCTCCGGGATCAGCCCGCGGCCGCCGCGGCGCCACCCCCCAGACCCGGCGGCCAGGTGTGCACGGGATCGCCCCGGTGGCTCAGCTCGCTGTAGCGGCGCGTGGTGGCGGCCAGCGCCTCGTCCCGCTCCAGCCCGCCCGCGAGCGCCCGGTGGTACGTGTCCACCTGCCAGGTGGCTCCGTTCACCCGGCGCCGGCACCGCTCTTCGATGATGCCGAGGTAGTGGTCCCGGTCGGCGGGCTCGATGCCCCACGCGTCCAGTCCGGCGGCCGCCATCGGCAGCAGTTCCTCCAGCACCAGCCGGACCGCGGGCACGCTCGCCAGTCCCCCGCCGCGGCCCCGGCGCGGCCAGCGCAGCCGGGCGTCGATGCCGTAGCGGCAGGCCGCGTCGAAGTTGGCCTCCGCCTCCGCGAAGGGCAGCCGGCTCCACACCGGGCGCTGCTCGTCCGCGAGCGTCCGTACCAGCCCGTAGTAGAAGGCGGCGTTGGCGACGACATCGGCCACCGTCGGGCCGGCGGGCAGCACCCGGTTCTCCACGCGCAGGTGCGGCACCCCGTCGGCGACCCCGTAGACGGGCCGGTTCCAGCGGTAGACGGTGCCGTTGTGCAGCACCAGTTCCTGGAGGCTCGGCACCCCGCCCTCGGCGAGCACCCGCAACGGCTCCTCCTCGTCGCAGATCGGCAGCAGCGCCGGGAAGTAGCGGACGTTCTCGGCGAAGAGCTCGTACGCCGAGTCCACCCACCGCTCGCCGAACCAGGTGCGCGGGCGCACCCCCTGCGCCTGGAGCTCGGGCGGCCGGGTGTCGGTGGCCTGCTGGAAGAGCGGCGGCCGCGACTCCCGCCACAGCTCCCGCCCGAACAGGAAGGGCGAGTTGGCGCCGACGGCTATCTGTACGGCCGCCACCGCCTGGGCCGCGTTCCACACGTCCGCGAACCGGGCCGGAGTCACCTGCAGGTGCAGTTGTACGGAGGTGCAGGCGGCCTCCGGCACGATCGACCCGGAGGTCCAGGTCAGCCGCTCGACCCCCTCGATGTCGAGCACGAAGTCCTCGCCCCGCATCATCAGGATCTGCTCGTTGAGCAGGGAGTAGCGGTCCACCGCCGAGAGGTTGGCGGTGACCAGGTCGGTGCGGGAGATCGTCGGCAGAATTCCGATCATGACCACCCCGGCATCGACCTTCAGAGCCTGCCGGTGGGCATAGCCGAGGCCCGCGCTCAGTTCCTCGGCGAGCTGGTCGAATACCCGGCCGCCGAGCCGGTGCGGAAGGACGTTCACCTCCAGGTTGAACATTCCCAGTTCCGTCTGGAAATCGTTGCTCGCAATACGCTCGAGGACCTGCGCATTCACCATTCTCGGCAACCCGTCGGCACCCGCGAGATTCAACTCGATCTCCAGCCCCATCATGTTCTTGGGACGATCGAACCTCTTCTCCTCCAGAAGTCGCTCCAGTACCTCCAGGCACTCGTGAAGCTTCCTCCGGTACCGTTGCCGATCGGACAGGTCGAATCCGCCCGCCACGACCTTCTCCCCCATCGGAGCGTCCCTCCTCGACTGGGCCCGGCAGGCGGTCAGTGTCCGCCACCCGGGCGCGCGTTACGGTCGATGATGCCCCGGCGGCGTGATCGATAACGCGGAGCGGGCGTGACTGTCGGGGAGCGCGCGCCGGTTTGGCCGAAGGGCGCTTTGGCACATTCACCTGGCAAGCGTCCTTGCGCAAATACCGCGTAGACCTTGCCGGTTTACGATAACGGGCGCTTTTCAGCCGAGCCCCCATCCGGTAACCTCCGAGGTCAGCGCGGAATTTTTGCGCGCACCCGGCATGAATGCCACGTCAGCGGGACCGGTAACCGCCTTGTCGGAAATGGGCGGGACAGCTAGCCGAAACACTGCGTGAACACATGTCAGATAAACTCCGCAAGCGAGGCAGAGAGTTGGCGCGCGGCCATTGCCCCTCAGCCCCCCTCTGACCCCAGAATGCGACAGCGCCGTCCACACCCCGCACCCGCCCCGTTCCACAGGTCTCCCTAGCGAGAGGCGACCCACCATGCCGCTGCACGTCCCTCCGGCTCCCGCGCCCGCCCTGCGCAGCGTCCTCGCGGCCCTCGGTTCCCCCACCGCCGTCCACGAGGCACACACCCCGGCCCTGCGCTCCCTCCAGGGGCCCCTGACCGCCGAACTTCCGCTGCCCGTCCACGTCCTGGACCGGCTGCACATCTCCGGCCTGACCGCCGGCGGCAGGCCGCCGCGCACCCGCCTGACCGGCTGGCGCTTCCTGATCCGCAGCGGGGACCGCTACGTCGCCGCGGCCGACACCCGGCTGACCCCGGACGGCTGGGCCTTCTCCCACTTCTTCGAGGGCCCCTACGTCGCCGCCACCGAACGCGCGCTGCGCCAGGCCGAATCGCTCGGCAAGAACTACCAGCCGCGCCTGCTCTCCGTACCGGAGCTGTACATGCTGACGCTGTGGCTGCACGGTTCGGTGGGCGCCGACGCCTCCGCCGGCCTGCCGGCCGCCGCCGACCTCCTGGTCCCCCTCGCCCCCGCCCCGCCCGGCATCGCCGCCTACCGGCCGCACCCCGTGTCCGAACTGCTGCCCGTACTGACCCACAGGCTCACACCGACGGCTCCCCCGGTACCGCCCTCCATGGCCGCACCGGCCGCTTGACCGACCCATGGCCGGTTCTGCCCATTCGGCCTAGCCCACTCGGGCCCCCAGCGAACCATCCGAAATGACAGGGGAGTTGAGCTGAACCGCCCGCACGGGTGATGCGTCATCAATCTATGAGGACTGCTGCCGGGAAATCCCTCCGGACACCGTGCCGTGGGGGAACACTGGGGACTCTGACCGAGCCAAGTCGTTGATACGGGGGGCGGCCATGAACAACGCATCGAGCCGCAGCACACAGACCACACCGCAGCGAAAGAACGCATCCATGTGCCAGCACAAGCCAGCATGCCCGTCCGCCGACTCCGCCGACCGGGAGGCCGCGCACCCCGTGGCCGTTCACCCGGAACAGGGATGGAGCCTGCTGTGCAACGGCGTCCTGCTCTTCGAGGACACCGGTGAGCTGCTGCCGGACGGCCAGATCATCGCCCCGCACCGCCCGCTCGCGGCGGCGCAGGTGATGAAGGCGGCCTAGCCGACGACGGAAACGAAAGGGGCCGGCCCAGGAGGAAACTCCCGGACCGGCCCCTTCGTCATGTCACCGCATCAGTTGAGGCATCAACTGCATCAGTTGTCGTACTCGTCCAGCGGCGGGCAGGAACACACCAGGTTCCGGTCGCCGAAGGCACCGTCGATGCGGCGCACCGGCGGCCAGTACTTCTCCGCGGCCGACACCCCACCGGGGAAGACGGCCTCGTCACGGGTGTACGGGTGGTTCCACTCGCCGCCCAGCGCCGCCGCCGTGTGCGGGGAGTTGGCCAGCGGGTTGTCGTCCACCGGCCACTCGCCGCCCGCGACCCGCTCGATCTCGGCGCGGATGGCGATCATCGCGTCGCAGAAACGGTCGATCTCGGCGAGGTCCTCGGACTCAGTCGGCTCGATCATGAGCGTGCCGGCGACCGGGAAGGACATGGTCGGCGCGTGGAACCCGTAGTCGATCAGGCGCTTGGCGATGTCGTCGATGCTCACGCCCGTCGCCTTCGACAGGGGGCGCATGTCGATGATGCACTCGTGCGCGACCAGGTTGCCCGGGCCGGTGTAGAGCACCGGGTAGTGCGGCTCCAGGCGCTTGGCGATGTAGTTGGCGCCGAGCACCGCCACCTGGGTGGCGCGCTTGAGGCCCTCGCCGCCCATCAGGCGCACGTACGACCAGGAGATCGGCAGGATGCCCGCCGAGCCCCACGGGGCGGCCGAGATCGGGCCGACGCCCGTCTCCGGACCGGCGGTCGGCTGGAGCGGGTGGTTGGGCAGGTACGGGGCCAGGTGCGCCCGGACACCGACCGGACCCACGCCCGGGCCGCCGCCGCCGTGCGGGATGCAGAAGGTCTTGTGCAGGTTCAGGTGCGAGACGTCGCCGCCGAAGTGACCCGGCTTGGCCAGGCCCACCAGGGCGTTGAGGTTGGCGCCGTCCACGTAGACCTGGCCGCCGGCGTCGTGCACCTGGGCGCAGATGTCGGCGACGTGCTCCTCGAACACACCGTGCGTGGAGGGGTACGTGATCATCAGCACGGCGAGCTCGTCGCGGTACTGCTCGATCTTGGCGCGCAGGTCGTCCGCGTCCACCTCGCCGTCGTCGGCGGTCTTGACGACGACCACCTTCATGCCGGCCATCACGGCGCTCGCGGCGTTGGTGCCGTGCGCGGAGGACGGGATGAGGCAGACGGTGCGCTGCTCGTTGCCGTTCGCCCGGTGGTACGCGCGGACGGCCAGCAGGCCGGCCAGCTCGCCCTGGGAGCCGGCGTTCGGCTGAATGGAGACCTTGTCGTAGCCGGTGACCTCGCAGAGACGTTCCTCCAGCTCAGTGATGAGCGTGAGGTACCCCTCGGCCTGCTCGACCGGGGCGAACGGGTGCACCTGGCCGAATTCCGGCCAGGTGACCGGCTCCATCTCGGTGGTCGCGTTGAGCTTCATGGTGCAGGAGCCCAGCGGGATCATGCCGCGGTCCAGCGCGTAGTCCTTGTCGGAGAGCTTGCGCAGGTAGCGCAGCATCGCCGTCTCGGACCGGTGCTGGTGGAAGACCGGGTGGGTCAGGTAGTCGTCCGAGCGGAGCAGGCCCTCGGGCAGCGCCTCGGCGGTGCTCTCGTCCAGCGCCTCGATGTCGGCCGTGACGCCGAAGGCGGCCCAGACGGCCTCGACGTCGGCGCGCAGGGTGGTCTCGTCACAGGCGAGGGAGACGAGGTCCGCATCGACCTGGAACAGGTTGACGCCACCCTCGCGGGCGGCGGCCACGACCTCGGCGGCCCGGCCGGGAACCCGGACGGTGAGGGTGTCGAAGTACGAGCCGTGCACGACCTCGGCCCCGCCGGCCGTCAGGCCCGCGGCCAGCAGGTTGGCGTAGCGGTGGGTGCGGCGGGCGATCGTCCGCAGCCCATCCGGGCCGTGGTAGACGGCGTACATGCCGGCCATGACGGCGAGGAGCACCTGCGCGGTGCAGATGTTGGACGTGGCCTTCTCGCGGCGGATGTGCTGCTCACGGGTCTGCAGCGCCAGGCGGTAGGCCTTGTTGCCGTCCGCGTCCACGGAGACGCCGACGAGGCGGCCGGGCAGCGAGCGCGCGTGCTTGGCCTGGACGGCCATGTAGCCGGCGTGCGGTCCGCCGAAGCCCATCGGGACGCCGAAGCGCTGGGTGGTGCCGACGGCGATGTCCGCGCCCAGCTCGCCCGGGGAGGTCAGCAGGGTCAGGGCGAGCAGGTCGGCGGAGACGGCGACGATCGCACCGAGCTCGTGGGCCTGGTCGATGACCGGCTTGATCTCCCGCACGGCGCCGGAGGCACCCGGGTACTGGAGCAGCACTCCGTAGACACCGCGCTCGGCGATCCCGGCCGGAATCCCCTCGCTCAGATCGGCGACGACGACCTCGATGCCGATCGGCTCGGCACGGGTCTGGATCACCGCGATGGTCTGCGGCAGCGCGTCGGCGTCGATGAGGAAGATGTTGCCCTTGGCCTTGCCCACGCGGCGGGCCAGAGTCATGGCCTCGGCGGCCGCGGTGCCCTCGTCGAGCAGGGAGGCACCGGAGGTCGGCAGGCCGGTCAGCTCGGCGACGACGGTCTGGAAGTTCAGCAGGGCCTCGAGGCGGCCCTGGGAGATCTCCGGCTGGTACGGCGTGTAGGCCGTGTACCAGGCCGGGTTCTCCATGACGTTGCGCAGGATCACCGGCGGCGTGAAGGTGCCGTAGTAACCCAGGCCGATCATGGAGGAGAGGACCTGGTTGCGGTCGGCGAGCTCACGCAGCTCGGCGAGCACCTCGGCCTCGGTCCGCGCCTCGGGCAGGTTCAGCGCGGCGGTGGTCTTGATCACATCCGGCACCGCGGCTGCGGTGAGCTCGTCCAGCGAGCCGTAGCCCACATGGGCGAGCATCTTCGCCTGCGCCTCGGCATCCGGGCCGATGTGGCGCTGCTCGAAGGGGATGCCTCGCTCCAGCTGGGAGAGCGGAATGCGGTTGGCGGTCATGTACGGAGGCCTCCTGGTCGTACGACCTGCGAGGGGCACCACGGCGCGGGCACCCGGACGGCCTCCCCCTCTGTCATCACAACCTGAGAGCTTCACCGGGCTGCGCGGGGATCGCCCACGAAGTCCCGGCTTTCACCGTCGGTGAGGAGAGGGACCGGCACTGCGCGCCCGGTACCCGCCCCTGCTTTCCAGAGTGGCCTCACCACGTGCGGTACGTATGCCTGAGAGATTCCGGGGAGGATTTGCTCCTTCGGCGCCTCCGTCTCACTCACTCGGAGGACTCTCCCGCACAGGGTCAACAGCCATCACCCAGCCTACCAGCGACGATCTGCGGACCTCCCTCGAGTGGCCCCCTCTCCGGAAATGCACTTTTGTAGTCATTACGGAGGAGTTGCGCCCCAATGGAGGGACCGGACCGTGCAGACCGACATCGATCCCCGCAGCCTGATCGGCCGCAAGGCGTTCGACCGCAATGGCACCAAGATCGGCACCGTCGACGAGGTCTACCTCGACGATGCCACGGGCGTCCCGGAATGGGCCGCCGTACGCACCGGACTCTTCAGCCGGGACGCCTTCGTCCCGCTGGAGCCCAGCGAGATGGTGGGCGACACCCTGCACGTGCCCTTCGAACGCGCCCTCATCAGGGACGCCCCCGACTTCGGCGTCGGCCGCCACCTCTCCCCCGAACAGGAGCTGCAGCTCTACCACCACTACGGCCTGGACCTGGCCCTCCCCTCAGACTTCCAACACGACTTCGGCCACAAGACCCCCGACACCCCCTAGCCCTATACAGCCCAGACCAGCCCAAATCCAGCCCCTCCGGCGTTTGAGGAGCGGGGGCCCGGGGGCTGGCCCCCGGAAACGCCGCCGCACGCGCCAGGGATCCGGGCACAGCCCGGGAAACGGGTCCGGGCGCCGCACGCGGCAGGGGCCCGGGCGCAGCCCGGGAAAGAGGTCCGGGCGCAGCCCGGGGAACGGTGGAAGGGCGGGTAGGGGACAGCCCCGCAGGGCCCAACCCCCGCACCCCGGGCACAGCCAGACCGCACGCCGCCCCGGACTCACTCCGAAGCCGTCGAGCCCCCGACCCCCACGCCCCGGTCCCCGACCAGCGGCATCGGATCGGCCCGCTCCAGCTCGGGGTCCTCCAGCAGAAACGTCCGCACCCGCCCCGCCCCGGATCCAGGCTGCTCGAACCGCACGGTCACCCTCCCGACCCCGCTGCCCTGCACCCACCCCGGCCCGTACTCGGCATGCCGCACATCGCTCCCGGCCGGCCACACCCGCTCACTCACACCTTCGACGCCATCAGGCCGGGGCCCGGGCCCGGACCCCGCCTGGACGGCCTGCCCCTGCACGGAGCTCTCCACCTGCGACGACCCGGCACCGGGCCCCGGCACAGCACCCTGCCCCGGCTGGGCGTCACGCCCCCCCCCCAAGGCCTCCGCCCGGCCCTCCTGCCCCCCATCAGGATCGACGACGCCGACCGCACCCCCGCCGGCGCCATCCGCGCCACCCGCGCCACCCGCGCCACCCGCGCCATCCGCCGAATCCACCCCCGCCCGCGCAGCCATCGCATCGGCGAAAGCGAAGAGATCCTCCTGGGTATAGTCCGCCAGCCCCGTCACGCCCACCCCCAGCAGCCGCACCCCGCCCGTGGTGTCCACGGCCTCCAGCAGCCGCGCCGCCGCCTCCCGCACCACCGCGGGGTCGTCCGTGGGCCCCCGCAGGGTCTCCGAACGGGTCAGCGTGGAGAAGTCGTACCGCCGGACCTTGAGCACGATGGTCCGCCCCGAGTGCCCCGACCCGCGCAGCCGCTCCACGCACCGGTCCGAGAGCCGCTGCACCTCGTTCCGGATCCGCACCCGGTCGTGCAGGTCGACGTCGAAGGTGTCCTCCACCGACACGGACTTCGCATCGCGTTCGGCGACCACGGGCCGCTCGTCCACGCCCAGCGCCATCCGGTACAGCCCGACCCCGTGGGACCGCCCCACCATTCGGACCAGCTCGTCCTCGCCGGCCTCCGCCAGCTCCCCCACCGTGGTGATCCCGGCCCGTCGCAGGTGCTCCCCCGTGGCCGGCCCCACGCCGGGCAGGGTCCGTACCGACATCGGTGCGAGGTGCGCCCGCTCCGTGCCGACCTCGATCAGCAGCAGCCCGGCAGGCTTCGCTTCTTCGGAGGCGACCTTCGCCAGCATCTTGGACCCCGCGAGCCCCACCGACCCGCTCAGCCCGGTCGCGGCGGTGATGTCGGCCCTCAGCCGCTCGCCGACGGCCCGCGCGGTCTGCGCGTCGAAGGCGACTCCCCCCGCCTCCAGGTCCACGAAGGCCTCGTCCAGGCTCAGCGGCTCCACGAGGGGGGACAGTTCCCGGAGCATCCCCATGACGGTGTCGCTGACCTCGCGGTACAGGCTGAAGCGCGGAATGAGGCACGCGCCGTTCGGGCAGAGCCGCCGCGCCTGGGCCATCGGCATGGCCGAGTGCACCCCGAAGCGCCGGGCCTCGTAGGAGGCGGTGGCGACGACCCCGCGCGGTCCGAGCCCGCCGACGATGACGGCCTTGCCGCGCAGGCTCGGCTTCGAGGCCTGCTCCACGGAGGCGTAGAAGGCGTCCATGTCCAGGTGCAGGATGGTCGGGGCGGCTCTCACAGCTCCGATGCTGCCCTACACCACTGACAATCGGCCCGACCCGGGAACGGGCGAGCCGTACGGCCCGCCGGCGCCCCACTCCCTCCGCCTCAGACGGCCCGGTTCCGCCGGGCGGCCAACTCGTCGGCCGGGTTGTGCCGGACCACGGTCTCGCCCGTGTCCACGCGCTCCCCGTGCAGCTGCGACAGCGCGTTCTCGACATCGCGCCAGACCACGCCCACGGCGATCCCGAAGACCCCCTGGCCGCCCTGGAGCAGGCTGACGACCTGGTCCGACGAGGTGCACTCGTACACGGTGGCGCCGTCGCTCATCAGCGTCATCCGCTCCAGGTCCGAGAAGCCCCGGTCACGCAGGTGCTGCACGGCGGTGCGGATGCTCTGCAGCGCCACCCCGGTGTCCAGGAAGCGCTTCACGATCTTGAGGACGACCACGTCGCGGAAGCTGTAGAGGCGCTGCGTTCCCGACCCGTAAGCGGGGCGCACCGTGGGCTCCACCAGCCCCGTGCGCGCCCAGTAGTCGAGCTGCCGGTACGTGATGCCGGCCGCGGCACACGCCGTCGGCCCGCGGTATCCGACCTGCTCGGGCGCGGACTCGCCACCCACCGGCTCGACCGGCCCCACCGGCCCCATCGAACCGACCGGCGCGGGCTCCGGCTGACGGCGCGCGGAGTTCACCGCACCACCGTGCAGCGGGTACGGCCCACCGTCACTCCGTGCGGGGATGCCCCCGGTCATACCGTCGCCCGTGACTCTCACGCCGACCCTCCGTCCTTGACCTGCCATCTCGAAGGTAGGCAGTCACCAGGGGTGCGTCAACGATCGCCACACTCGGCACGCCGAGTGATAATCACCCTGAGAGTGGTTTCCCGTACCCCATTGCGGGGAAAGGCTACTCGAATGGGCTGAAATATCCGGGAGGTCGGCGCGACCCGCGCCTCACTGCGGGCCGGTGCCGAAGTCCTCTGGCGAGATCTGGTCGAGGAACTCGCGGAACTTCTCCACCTCGTCCTCCTGCTCGTCCGGGATCGCGATGCCGGCGTCGTCGAGGACCCCGTCGCTGCCGAAAATCGGCGTCCCGGTGCGCAGGGCGAGCGCTATGGCGTCGGAAGGCCGCGCGCTCACCTCGACTCCACTGGCGAAGACCAGCTCCGCGTAGAAAACGCCCTCCCGCAGATCCGTGATCCGGACTTCGGTGAGCTCCTCACCGATCGCCTCCAGCACGTCCTTGAACAGGTCGTGCGTCAGCGGTCGGGCAGGGGCCATGCCCTGCTGCGCGAAGGCAATGGCGGTCGCCTCCCCTGGTCCGATCCAGATGGGGAGGTACCGGTCGCCTCCCACTTCACGCAGGAGCACGATCGGTTGGTTCGAGGGCATTTCCACCCGGACACCCACAACGTCGAGCTCGTTCACACAGCAACCCTAGGACCTGCCCGGCAGGTTTGGGTAGTCGGGCTCCCCCAAGCCTGCCCCGAAGCCCCTCCGAAGTCACCCGAAGTCGGCCCGAAAACCCCTCGGGATCAGTGCAGCCGTACCCCGAGAGCAGTTTGTACGAGGGCCTCGTGCAGCCGTACGGAAAGCCCCGCGAGCTCCTTCAGGGTGGCCTCCGCATGGGCCCTGGTCTGCGGATTGCGGTGCCGGCGCAGTGGCGAGACGACCTGTTCCACCAGACCGGCCTCCCGGTCGGCGGCGGCCTTCATCGCCCGCAGGTGGCGCGGCTCCAGACCGAATCGGCCGAGATCGGCCACCAGACGGGCCACGGTGACCGTCTCGGCGTCGAAACCGCCGCCCGGTGCTTCCGTGATGAGCCCGTAGGACTCCCACTCCACGAGCTGGACCTCGTCCACCTCCGCCGCGGCGATCAGCTCGGCCCGGCCCACCCGGGCGACGGTCGGCCGCTCCCGGCCCACCTCGCCGTAGAGGGCGACGGGGCTCGCGGGGTCGACGGACTCCCCGTGCGCCGTGGGCGCCGGGATACGGATCTGCTCGCCCCGCGCGAGGGCGTCGAGCTGCTCGCGGATGACCTTCAACGGAAGGTAGTGGTCGCGCTGGAGCCGCAGGACGTGGGCCAAGCGCTCCACGTCGTCGATGCTGAACTTGCGATATCCGGAAGGTGTGCGCCGGGGCTCCACGAGCCCTTCCGCCTCCAGGAAACGGATCTTCGAGATCGTGACTTCGGGGAACTCGTCACGCAGCATCGTGAGCACCGTTCCGATGCTCACCAGCCGCACGCCCGAGGAGACCGCGGTGGCGGTACCGCTCTTGGCGGCACCGCCTGCCGGGATACGCAGCATGGGACCTTCCCTTGAAGGGTCAGTGCCCCCGCAGGCTCGCGTAGAAGACCAGCCGGTACTTGCCGATCTGCACCTCGTCGCCGTTGTGCAGGGCGACGGAGTCGATCGGTTCACGGTTCACGTACGTGCCGTTGAGGCTGCCGACGTCGGAGACGGTGAAACCGTCGTGGCTCCTGCGGAACTCGACATGGCGCCGGGAGACGGTGACGTCGTCCAGGAAGATGTCGCTCTGCGGGTGCCGGCCGGCCGTCGTCAGCTCACCGTCCAGGAGGAACCGGCTGCCGGAGTTCGGGCCGCGCCGCACGATCAGCAGGGCGGAACCCGGGGGCAGCGCTTCCACCGCGGCCTGAGCCTCGGGGGACAGCGAGGACGACACGTGCGTCTGTCCCGACACCTCGGCCTCGTAGGCCTCCAGGCCCGAGATCGAGATGGTGGACGTGGTCTCCGAGGCACGCTCCGGCGTCAGGCCCGCCCGCAGCGGCGCCCCGCAGTTGGAGCAGAACCGGCTCGCCGCATCGCTGCGGTGCCCGCACCTGCTGCAAATCTGCTCGGCCGACATGGACGGCTCCTCGCGCCGCGGCTGCCCCGCGGAGGCATTGGTGGCATACGGGTCGGGGGCAAACCCTCCACCCGTACTTGAGGTTGATGGTTCACCGAAACCTATGCGTCCGGTACCGGCAGGGTCAACAGCCGACGCGCCGTGCGCGCCCGAATTGTCACCCGCTCCGGCGACCTCGTCGCGGAAGAGCGGCCGGTCGCCCTGCCCTTCCACGTCTCCATGCCCCGCGCGGTGCCTGGCCGCACCGCTTTCCTCGCGGTTCTTCTTGCCGAACAACTTCTCAAACAACTTCACGGGCGATTCCCCTTGACCGAAACAGACCCGCCCGTGGGGCAGGACGAACTCCGAATGCAACACCTGCCGACCCGGACATACTTACAACGTCCGTAACCATCAGACAGTTTCCACCACGCACCGCGACTTCGGTGCGTCGACCCCCCGCAGGCATTCGCCCGCGTGAGCCCGTCTCCCGCACGTCCCGCATCACGACGATGACGACCGAGCGTAGTCAGGCTGCTTCGCAGCCCGCAAGGCATCCACAACGATCTTCGCCGGACGTGTGACGCCGACGACGGCCTGCTCCTTCTCCAGCGACTGGACGACGCCACCGGGAATGTTGAGCGCCGGCTCCAGGTCCTGCGGCTTGCCGATCACCTTGAACTCGTAGGGTTGTGTGATCTTCTTACCGTCGATCGCCACCCCGTCCTCCTCGTCCGAGAAGTACGAGTCCGCCACGATCCGCACCCCGTTGATCTGGATCGCCTCGGCCCCGGCCGCCCGCAGCTCCTGGAGGGTGTCCAGCAGCTTGTCCGACTGCACCTGGTTCTTGGGGTCCGTGATCTTCAGCACGATCCCCGGACCCTGCGCGGCCACCGTACCGGCCAGGATCCCGAGTTGGCGCTCCTTCTCCACGGTCTGCTTCCGGGCCTCCTCGGCCTGGTTGGAGCTGCTCTCCAGCTCCCGGCGCTGGTCGTCGAGCCTCTGCTTCTCGTCCTCCAGCCGCTTGGTCCGCCCGTCGAGCTCGTCGAGGATCCGTACGAGGTCCTCCTGACGGGCGCCGCGCAGCGCGCTGGAGTCACTGTTGGACCGTACCTGGATGGCCAGGCCGAGCCCCAGGACGAACAGCAGCACCGCGACGATCAGTTGGGCACGGCTCACCCGCGGCGGCCACAGACCGGCCGCCAGCCGCTGCCGCCCGGTCTGTTCGGGTCCGGTCACCTCGGGGCCGGCCGCCGGCCCGGGCTCGTGGCCCACGGGACCGGCGGGCGGCTCCAGCGGAGGCTGCGCCTTCGGCCGCTGCGCCGCGGCCCCGGGCTCCTCGGGCGGGGTGTCGTTCGTACTCATCGGCCTCACGCCCGGAACACGTGCCGGCGGATGGCCGCGGCGTTGGAGAAGATGCGGATGCCGAGGACGACGACCACACCCGTGGACAGCTGCGAGCCGACGCCCAGCTTGTCGCCGAGGAAGACGATCAGCGCCGCCACGACCACGTTCGACAGGAACGACACCACGAAGACCTTGTCCACGAAGATGCCGTCCAGCATCGCGCGCAGGCCTCCGAACACCGCGTCCAGCGCCGCGACCACGGCGATCGGCAGATAAGGCTCCACCACGGCCGGCACTTCGGGGCGGACGAGAAGTCCGACCACCACTCCGACCACGAGGCCCAGTACCGCGATCACGATGCACCCTTCTGCTGCTCTGCTGCTGTAGCCGTGCGTACGGTCAGGCTCGACGCGGCCGGAAGGCGCATCTCGGCCTCGGACGACAAGGAGTAGCGGATGCCGTAGTTCTCCTGCAGCACGTGCAGGTACTGGCCGTCCGCGGAGTCCTGGAACGCGGTCCCGAGACGCTTCTTGTCGCCGATCGCCAGTACTTCGTACGGCGGCACCAGCGGCCTGTTGTCGACCAGTATCGCGTCACCCGCGGCCCGGATCGCCGAGAGCGACGTCAGCCGCTGCCCGTTGATCGAGATCGCCTCTGCCCCCGACTGCCACAGCCCGTTGACGATCTTCTGCATATCGCGGTCGCGGAGCCGCCCGGTGTCCGAGAATCCGGCGCTCTCGCGCGGCTTGGAGCCGTTTCCGGTCGTCGAGCCCTTGGCGTCGTCCACGGTCAGCTTGATCCCGGGCCCGTGCACCTCGGTGGCCCCCGACAGCAGCGCCACGAGCTGGCCCTGCTCGCCGCCGTGCTGCTTGAGCGCCTCGCGCTGCCGGGTGGCGACGGTGTCCCGCAGCCGTTCGATGTCCCGCTCCAGACCGTCCGCGTGCGCGTCGGCCCGCTCGACCCGGTCGATGAGTTCCTGACGTTCCTTGGCCAGCACCGGCGCGGTCGCCCGCGCCTGCGCGGCGCCCAGGGTGACGACACTGGCGGCGAGCACGAGCCCGGCGGCGAGACCCAGTTTGGCCTTCAGGGTCCGCGGCAGACCGGACGTGCCCTCGGCCTCCCGGCGGGCCGAGGCCTCCGCGTAGCCCTCGTCGAGGGAATGGTCCATCACGTGGGTCAGCAGCGACATGGAGGCGTCCGGCCGCGCGGGAGGTGCCGAACTGCGGTTGTGGGGCGGCTGCGACATGCCGCACATCGTCGCATGTCGGCGCCGCTCCCACCGAATGCGGACGTCCGGTGGACCGGCCGGGGCCCACGCCCCGTCCGATCCACCGGACCTCCGGCCCTACGCCGTCGCCTTCCGGCCTACGTCCTGCCCTGCGGCCGGCTCATTGCCCGGCGCCGTCCACCACCGCGGCCCAGTCGTCCAGCAGCGCCTGCGCGGACGCGTCGTCGGGCCCTTCGGCCCACAGGTGGGTGACCGCCTCCGCCGGATCGGGCAGCACCAGGGCCCACCGGCCGTCGGCCTCCACGACCCGCACCCCGTCGGTGGTGTCCACCTGCCGGTCCCCGGCCGCCTCCACGACCCGCCGCATGACGAGCCCCTTCACCGCCCACGGGGTCGGCACGTCCCGCTTGAGCACGTGCGCCCGCGGGATCCGGGCATCGATCTGGCTCAAGGTGAGCTGCGTCCGCGCCACCAGTCCGATCAACTGCACGAAGGCGGCCGATCCGTCGAAGACGCTGCTGAACTCGGGGACGATGAATCCGCCCCGTCCGTCGCCGCCGAAGATGGTGTTCTCCGCCCGGCCCACCCGGGTCAGGTCGTCGGGCGAGGTCGTCGTCCACTCCACCTGGGTCCCGTGGTACGCCGCCACCTGCTCGGCGATCCGGGTCGTGGTCACCGGCAGCGCCACCTTGCCGCTGCGCTTCTCCGCGGCCACCAGGTCGAGCAGCACCAGCAGCGCCCGGTCGTCCTCGATGATCCGGCCCCGCTCGTCGACGAGGGAGATCCGCTCGCCCACCGGGTCGAAGCGCACTCCGAAGGCCGCCCGCGAGGACGCCACGATCTCCCCGAGCCGCACGAGTCCCGCCCGGCGGGATTCGGCGGTCTCGGTGGGCCGGGATTCGTCGAGTCCCGGGTTGACGGTCAGGGCGTCCACCCCGAGCCGGCCCAGCAGGCTGGGCAGCACCAGGCCGGCGCTGCCGTTGGAGGCGTCCACGACCACCTTGAGCCCGGAGTCGGCGACCCCGGTGATGTCCACGCGCCGCAGCAGCGAACCGGTGTAGGCGTCGAAGACGCTTCCCGGGAACTGCAGGTCGCCGATCTCACCGGGGAACGCCCGCCGGTACTCCTGGCGCGCGTAGACCCGGTCGAGCTTGCGCTGCTGCTGGAGGGAGAGGTCCGCTCCCCGCTCGTCGAGGAACATGATGTCGACCGAGTCCGGCACTCCGGGCGAGGTCCGCAGCACGATCCCGCCGGCGCTGCCGCGCGCGGTCTGCTGCCGCGCCACGGGCAGCGGCACGTTCTCCAGGTCCCGGACGTTGATGGCGCTGGCCTGGAGCGCCGAGATCACGGCCCGCTTGAGCGCTCGCGCGCCTCGGGAGTGGTCGCGGGCCGTGGTGACCGTCGCCCCCTTCTTGAGGGTCGTGGCGTAGGCGCCGGCAAGCCGGACCACCAGCTCCGGGGTGATCTCCACGTTCAGGATCCCGGTGACCCCACGCGCCCCGAACAGATGTGCCTGTCCCCGGGACTCCCAGATGACCGAGGTGTTGACGAAGGCGCCCGCCTCGATCGTCTTGAAGGGGTAGACGCGCACGTTCCCCTGGATGATCGATTCCTCGCCGACGAGGCACTCGTCGCCGATGACGGCCCCGTCCTCGATCCGGGCGGCCCGCATGATGTCGGTGTTCTTGCCGATGACACAGCCGCGGAGATTGCTGTGCGGTCCGATGTACACGTTGTCGTGGACGACGGCCTTGTGCAGGAAGGCACCGCTCTTCACGACGACGTTCGATCCGATGACGGTGTGCTCGCGGATCTCGACGCCGGCCTCGACCTTGGCGTAGTCACCGATGTAGAGCGGCCCGCGCAGCACCGCGTCCGGGCTCACCTCGGCCCCTTCGGCGATCCACACGCCCGGGGAGATCTCGAAGCCGTCCATGTCGACCTGGACCTTGCCCTCGAGCACGTCGGCCTGGGCCTTGACGTAGCTCTCGTGGGTGCCGACGTCCTCCCAGTAGCCCTCGGCGACGTAGCCGTAGATCGGCCGGCCTTCCTTCATCAGCTGAGGGAAGACGTCACCCGACCAGTCCACCGAGACGTCGGCGTCCACGTAGTCGAAGATCTCCGGCTCCATGACGTAGATGCCGGTGTTGATGGTGTCCGAGAACACCTGGCCCCACGTCGGCTTCTCCAGGAAGCGCTCGACCTTGCCTTCCTCGTCCACGATGGTGATGCCGAATTCCAGCGGATTCGGCACCCGGGTGAGGCACACCGTGACGAGTCCGCCCTTCTCCTTGTGGAAACGGATCAGGTCGGTCAGGTCGAAGTCGGTCAGCGCGTCGCCGGAGATGACGAGGAACGTGTCGTCCTTCAGAGCCTCCTCGGCGTTCTTCACGCTGCCGGCGGTACCGAGTGGCTTCTCTTCGTTGGCATAGGTGAGCTCCATACCGAGCTCCTCGCCGTCACCGAAATAGTTCCTGACGAGTGAAGCCAGGAACTGCACGGTGACCACGGTCTCGCTGAGCCCATGCCGCTTGAGCAGCCTGAGCACGTGCTCCATGATCGGCCGGTTCGCCACCGGCAGGAGCGGCTTGGGCATGCTTGAGGTCATGGGACGAAGCCGAGTGCCTTCGCCACCGGCCATCACGACGGCCTTCATGTCGGAAGAGTCCTCCTTGAGAGACGGCGAATCGCCGACCTCACCCGTCCCGGACGGTGACTGGACCACTCCTCCGCGTCAGTCACGCCGAGCGAGCTCAATCGGCCGTGGCGTCCGCCTTCACGAGCCGGCGGACTTGCACCACGTATAGGACTCCTGCCCACCAATAGAGCGTTGTACCCCATCCGGCGAACGCCCATCCGAAAACTGACCCCATCCAGGCCAACCAGCCCGACCAGGTGCTCACCAGGAGGAAGGGGAACGCGTACATCAGGTTGAAGGTCGCGGCCTTGCCGAGGAAGTTGACCTGGGGCGGCGGATAGCCGTGCCGACGCAGGATCCAGACCATGACCAGCAGCATCAGCTCACGCGCGAGCAGCGCTCCGGTGAGCCAGAGCGGCAGAATCTCCCGGTACGTGAGACCGAACAGGGTGGACAGGATGTAGAGCCGGTCCGCGGCGGGATCCAGCAGCCGGCCGAGGCTGCTGATCTGATTCCAGCGCCGTGCCAGCTTCCCGTCGAGGTAGTCGCTGATCCCGCTGAGCATGAGGACGGCAAGGGCCCAGCCGTCGTGCTCGGCCAGAATCAGCCACAGGAACAAGGGTACGCCTGCGAGGCGCGCCATGCTCAGGATGTTCGGAATGGTGAAAATTCGGTCGGTCTGAACCCGAGTCTCCTGGACCTCCACCCGGGGGCCTCCACTGTGACTGTAGAAATGTCGAACGATGCCCCCTGACCCTACAGGAGCCGGTGCACCGTCCCGTAAACGCAGAAAAGCCCCGTACCGGTTTCCCGGTACGGGGCTTTCTACAATGATTGTTCGGCGGCGTCCTACTCTCCCACAGGGTCCCCCC
>NZ_JBHXKA010000138.1:0-21286 GCF_042722885.1 Streptomyces sp. NPDC058401 | reverse complement strand
GCGCGCCGGCGCGCGCTCCGCTGGGGGCGGGCGTGGGGGGGGTGGTTGTGGGCGGGGCCGCGGGGGGGGGGGCGCCCCCCCCCCGCCCCCCCCCCCGCCGGTGTTCCATCCATCCAGGCGGGCGGGCGGGCGGCCCGGACGGAGCGCGGAGGCGTGCGAACGGGCCGAGGGCGCAGAAGGGGGTTGCCGGTCCGGGAACCCGGCCGGTGGCCGGCCCTCAGGAGGTCAGCAGGTCAGCGGGTCAGGAGGTCAGGACGTCTCGCGGTGGACCAGGACCGCCTCTATGTCGGGTACCGGCGCCGTGGTGCCCGTCTCGATCAGCTCGTGCACGGCGTCGGCCACCACGGCCGGCGAGACCAGGTCCAGGCGGATCGAGGTCAGCGGCGGTTCCTGGAGCGCGGCGAGGACCAGGTCGTCGGAGCCGACGACCGCCACGTCCTGCGGTACGGAGATCCCCTCGGCGCGCAGCGCGTGCAGGAGCAGGGCGGCGTACTCGTCGTTGTACGCGAACACGGAGTCCAGCCCGAGGCTCCGCCAGCGGCGGGCCAGGGCGATCGCGGACTCCCGGGTGTAGGAGAGCTCCACCGGGGTCACGGTGGCCAGGTGGCGGGCGGCCACCGACTCGGCGCCGGCGAGCCGCGGTTCGGCGAGGATGCCGAGGCCGCGTTCCTGGGGCATGACCACGCCGATACGGGTTCTGCCGCGGGCGATCAGGTGCTCGGCGGCGGTGGCGCCGATGAGGGCGTGGTCGAAGCCGATGGTGTGCACGCCCGGCAGGGGGCGGGCCGCGAAGGCGAGCAGCCCGCGTACCCCAGCGCGCCGCAGCAGTTCGGCGGCCTGCGCGGTGAGGCGGTCGCCGTCGAGGGCGATGACGGCAGCCGGACGCAGTTCGGCCCAGGCGCGCGCGGCGTCCAGGGGATCGGCGAAGCGCCCCGCGTGCAGGACCGCGGTGTAGCCGTGCCGGTCGAGCTCGCTGTGCAGGTCGTCGACCCAGTCGCTGACGAGGCGGCCGACCGCGGAGATCGACGAGGGCATCAGGACGAGATTGCTCCGGCCGGCCCGCAGGGACCGGGCCGCGGCGTGCGGTACGTAGCCGAGCTGCCGGGCCGCGTCGAGGACGCGCGCGCGGGCCGCTTCGCCGACGCGGTGGCCCTGGGTGTCGTTGAGGACGAAGGACACCGTGGCGCGGGACACCCCGGCAAGGCGGGCCACGTCGGCGCTGGTCGGGGACGCCGGTACAGGAGTGTCTTTGGCCATGACGTCGATCGACGCTCCTTTTGATCGCTCGATGCCTTCCCTTCGCAGGTTACACGAGTTAGATCAAGGGAGCGCCGGCCCGCCCGGATGGGCGGGCACCTCGCGGAGGCCGTCGGCGAGCGGGCCCTCGGCGGGCGGGCCCGGGCCTACTCGGGCCGGGGGAGCGCTCCCTCGTGCAGGCGCCGGGTGTCCCCGGCGAGGTCGTCGAGGGCGCTGACCACGGAGTCGAAGCGCATCGTGGTGCGGGTGTCCTTCTCGTACGGGCTCCACGCAGGCATGCCGGGGTGGTTGGGGTCTCCGGTCCGGACGAAGGCGATCCAGGCCTCGTGCAGGGTGCGGGCGAGCCCGTCCCGGACGGCGGGGTCGAGCCCGGCCGTCAGGGGTGCGTGGGCCCACTGGTCGAAGTTGGCGAAGGCGAAGGGCAGTTCGAGGCAGTGGGCGGCTCCGAGCCGGCCGTCGTAGGCGGCCGCGGGGAGGTCGAACTGGTAGGCCCACACCGGACGGCCCGCCGCGGCCCGTGCCTCGGCCAGCCGGAGGGCTGGTACCCGGAAGAGCTCGTCGGTGATGAGGTCCATCAGGACCTCGGCGGGCCCGGCTCCCGGCCGGGTGCGCTCGTACGCCGCGTACACCTCGGGGGCGGCTCCGGGGCCGAAGGTGTCCGCGATCCGGGCGGTCACCTGCTCCCGGTCGGCCGCGGCGTAGGCCTCGTTCAGGGCGAATCCGAAGTTGGCCTCCTCCCGGGTCCAGCCGATCATCACCTCTATGTCCGCTGCGGCGTCCTGCAGCAGGGCCCGGGCCGGGTGGCGGGGGAGGGTGACTCCGTCGATCACGGGCAGGAACGGCGTGGGCCAGTACCCCCACCGCGTCGTCAGGGCGAAGAGCCCGCCCATGGCGCCGATCAGCTCGGGCCAGGGCACGGCGCGCAGCTCGGCCAGGGTCTTGACCCCGGCGAGCTCCAGGTAGGCGGCGGTGCGCTCCCGGTAGGCGTCGGGCGCGGGGAGGTCCAGCCCGAACGGCGGGCTCATCAGGATCACCCGGCGGATCAGTCCCCGGGCCTCGGGCAGGCCGGCGAGGGCGGCCGTGGACACCGCACCGCCCGACTGGCCGGCGACGGTGATCGAGTCCGGGTCGCCGCCGAAGGCGGAGATGTTCTCCCGTACCCACCGCAGGGCGGCGAGCTGGTCGGTCAGCCAGTGGTTGGCGCCGGAGCCGTCCGGCTCGTCCTCGGTACCGGTGTAGAGGTAACCGAGCGGCCCGATGCGGTAGTTGATGCTGACGACGACCAGGTCCCCGTCACGGGCGAAGGTCGCGCCGGAGTAGTTCGGCAGCGACCCGGAACCGGAGACGAAGCCCCCGCCGTGGATCCAGAGCAGCACCGGCCGCCGGGCGTCGTCCACCGCGGGCGTCCAGATGGAGAGGGTCAGGCAGTCCTCGTCGAAGGGCGGAGAACCGTGCCCGCCGAGGACGGGGTCGCCGCCCTCCATGTACATCTGCGGTGCGCTGGGTCCGTCGGCGGTGGCGTCCCGGGTACCGCTCCAGCCCGGATGCGGCCGCGCGGGCCGCCAGCGCAGCTCACCGACCGGGGGTGCGGCGTAGGGCACCGCCCGGAAGACGGTGAGCCCGTCCTCGACGGCACCGCGCAGCGGGCCCGCGGGCGGATGTGCCACGGGGTGATCGGGTCCTGGGGTGGGTGCCATGAGTCGATCCTTCCTGGGTCGCGCGCCGATCGCGCGCCGACCTGCCCAGGGTATGGCGCTGATTCTGCGATCGTCAATCTTCCGCGATAAATCGGCTGCCGGGCTGCCGGGCTGCCGGGCTGCCGGGCTGCCGGGAGTCGGGCCGGCCCCTTGCGCGGAAATGCCGCTCCGGGCGAGTCCCTGCGGGGGACAATGCTCGGCATGACGACGTGAAGAGCACCGGCCGGGCGGCAGCATTGGCGGAAGGCCGGGACCTGGGACACGGTTCTGGAGTGCGGCCGGCGCGTGTGCGCGGCCTGCGGAACGACCGTCTGCTCGTTCCAGTACCACGCATCCGCCCGAGTCCTGGATGTTCGAGCGCTGCATCGGACTGGCCTGGTGCTCCGGTTGCAGGATCTACGCCGCCAACGTGGTGCACGTCCCGCGGCAACGGGTCCTCGTCGACCCCTTCTCCGGTCTGCTTCCCGAGCAGCGGGACCGGCTTCTCCGCTCGGAAACGCGCGTGATCGATTTCCTGGACCGCCGGGCCCGAGACGGCAGAGGCTAGGGCCCGGCGGTCGGCCGCGATAGGGCGAAGCCGCCTGCGCGGCAGTGGCGATTTCGTCCATGTCAGGCTGTTGTTGCGGTTCTGGTAAGGCCGCCGGGGCCGACCAGTCGGTGCCCATCCTTGGACGGCGGCGTCGACGTAGGTGAGCAGCCCTGCCCCGCCCCTGCCGTGGAGCCGGCCGAGCCGGACCGCTCGTCCGCGCGGACCTCGGGGATCCGGTCGTGGCCCGTAGGTGGCGCGGGCGCGAGGCGGGGGACCTGGCCTGGCTGCGCGGCCGCCCCGACGGGGGGTGCCGCACGCAGGGCCTGCCGGAATGGGTTGTGCGGCCCAGTCGCTTGGTGCCGGTCGGACTGGTCCGCCCTGGCCTGCCCGAGTGGCGTGGCTTGATGGCCCGCCTGGATGGGCGGCACCAGCCGCTGGGCCTGCTGGCCGGGCTGCCGGTGCCGTCCTTGCGCCTGCTGCCGGCCGAATTGGTTGGTGTCCACTTGGGCGGCCCGGCCGGTGGGCGCGACGGCCCGGAGGGGCGGGCGGGTTCGCTCCGGCCCGGACCGGCCGGGCGGCCTGGACCGGCCGGGCGGCCTGGACCGGCCGGGCGGTTGGACTGGCCGGGCGGCCTGGACCGGCCGGGCGGTTGGACTGGCCGGGCGGCCTGGACCGGCCGGGCGGTTGGACTGGCCGGGCGGCCTGGACCGGCCGGGCGGTTGGACTGGCCGGGAGATGTGAAGCGGCCGGGAGGTGTGGAGCGGTTGTTCGGTCAGGGGTGCCTCGTAGGGCCGGCCAGCCGGCCGGCCCTGACGGTTTTGGCGGCGGGCCCGGTCCGGTCGGTTGGGGGCTTCGGTCGGACTGCCCCTGGGGATCGCGGCGGGTGGTCAGGTCCAAAGGGTGTCGGCCGCCATGCGTTCCGCCTCCGTCTCCAGCAGGGGCGCGAACGCGCGCCACAGGAGCAGGCAGGCCCCTACGGCGGCCAGGGCGCCGGCGAAGGTGTCGCTCAGCCACTGGGCGTGCTGCCAGGTGCGGCTCCACATCATGGCGCCGGTGTAGCCCGCGCCGAACAGCCACCACCAGCGCCGGCCGCCCGGCGGGAACAGCACCACCGCGGCCGCGATCACCAGGGCCACCGCGCTGAACACCTGGCCGGACGGGTACGAGCCGTCATTCACCAGGACCCAGGTGTGCGGGGGCCGTGGCCGGTCGGCCAGTTGCTTGAGCGGGAGCAGCAGGACCATGTTGGCCACGATGGCCGTGGCGAAGACGAAGAGCGCCGACCGCCAGCGCCCGTACATGCACAGGCAGCCCATCAGCAGCAGCGGCACGACCGTGCCCAGTGGCCCGCCCAGGCGGTCGAGCACCGTGGCGAACCCGCTGGCGGTGTCGGCGGGCGACCCCTTCAGCGAAGCGGCCCAGGCGTCGTCGAGGCCCTGGAAGAAGGGCCGTTCGTCCAGGCGCAGGAGCAGTCCCGTCAGCACGGACAGCAGGATCAGTGCCGAGCCCCAGGCGAGCGCGTACCGGGGCGGGGCCGCGGGGACGGGCCGCCGGGGCGGCCGGGTGGGGACCGGGGGCGGGGCGAAGGCGTGATCGGGGAAAGCGGGGAAACCGGACATGACGAAGACCTTTCGCGGCCGCCTCCCGGGCGATGGGGGACGAGGGAAGACGGCAAACGGGCGCGAAGCGCGGAGACGGCGGCGGTAGACGCGGCCGAAGGGCGCGCGCCGAGGGGGTTGGCGGACGGGGTTGGCGGAGGCGGCCGCGCAGATGACGGCGTGCCGCGGTGGGCGTGCGGACGGGGATGGGCGTTGGCGGGCACGCCGAAGGGGGAGTGGTGGTGTGCGGCCGAGGCGTGCGACAGGGACGGGTGGATCCGGGCGCGTCTGAGGCGTGCGTGCTGAGGGGGTTCTTGGAGTTGCGCGGCGGAGGCGGCCGTGCACGTGGCGGCGCGCTGTGGAGGTGTTTCGGCGGGGGTGGACGGAGGCGGGCGCGCCGAGGGGTGCGTGCCGAGGGGTTTGCTGGAGGTGTGCGGCGGAGGTGTGCGTACGGGGTGGGTGGAGGCGGGCGTACCCAGGGGGATGTGTGAGCCCCGGCTGCGTAGGTATGCGGAAGGAGCGGGTGGAGTCGAGGGGAATCGCATGGGGAGGTGCGCGGAGGGAGGTGCGCGGAGGGAGGCGGGCGGAGGTCGCTGGAAGGGGGCTTATGGATCCGGGCGGATGGATGCCCTATGGGGTACAAGTGGCAAGGGCTCAGGTCGTACGGGGCTCCGCAGGTCAGTAGGAGTGCTCCAGGTGCGGAGGCGAGCGGAAGGGCCTTGGTGGGCCGGGTCGGCGGGCCGGCCGGATCGGATGGGTCGGCCGGTTCGGCCCAAGTCGGCAGGGTGGACCGAACCACCCCAGTGGTCCGGTCGCCCGCATCCCTCGAGCCGCAGGGGTGCCCCGGCCGCCGGAGTTCGTCCGGCGACCCCGGTCGCCTGAGCCGCTTGAGCGGGCTGAGCTACCGGGGTAGCCGGAGGGGGGCGTGCCGCCCGAGTGGCGAAGGGATGCCCAAGTCACTCGAGTTTGTCCGGGCGGCCCGAGCTGTCTGAGATGGTCGAGCTGTCTGAGATGGTCGAGCCGCCGGGGTGTGCGGAGCGGCCCGGGGCAGGCTGCCCCCAGCCGAGCCGGTGTGCTCTGGAGGTGATCCGGCTGTCCGAGTCGGCGGAGCGGACCCGTTGCCTGAGCCGGCTGAACTGGCCGAGCCGCTGGGGTGGCTGGAGGTTGTCGGGCCGTCTGGGTGGCCCCGGGGTGTGTGCCCCGAGGCGCGTCGGCGCGGACTGCGGGTGTGAGTCGGCGGAGTGGGCTGGGTCGCCCGAGGTGGCTGAATCGTCTGAGCCGCACGAGCGGGCCGAGCCGCCGGGGTAGCCGGAGTTGGCCGAGCCCCGTGGGTCGCTCTGGGGCATGCCGCCCGGTGATGCCGACGAGTCCTGAGGTGTCCTCGCCTGCCTGAGTTGGCCTAGCGGGCCCAGTTGCCTTGATCGCCTTGACCGACCGAGTTGCCGGGGTTGCCGGAGGTGGTCGGGGCGCCGCCCTTGGGTGGGCAAGCGGTGCGGTCGGGGTGTGGGTGGGTGGGGCGCCGGGGGTGCGGTGGGGAGTATTGCGGAAGCGTGACCGTCGCCACAAGGGCAAGAGGGTTCTCGGTCGGGCTGGAAGCCCCCGGAGGCCGCATTTAGTTGGTTACACGTGATCCACCTGGACTTCGTCCATGGGTCACGATCTGTGCGGAGCCCTGCGTCAACCCTTGGCGAGACCGGGGAACGAGTGCTACACAGTGTCCAAGCACCGGAAGTGACACGTGTAACAACATCGCGTTTCGGCCACCCGACGCCACACCGCACGGCGCCACACCGCCAAGCAATCAGGCAGCACAGCACCAAGCAGCACCACGCGGCGCGGCACCGCACCCGGCGGCGCAGAACCGCACCGCACCGCACCACCCAGCGCCGCGCCGCACCACCGCACAACGCGGCGCAGCCCCCATCGCACCGCACCGCAAGCGGCACCGCATCGCGTCGAGCAATCGCACCGCGTCCGCCGTCTCGCGCTCGGCGCGGCATTTCCCCGGTGACGCCCACGTGCACGACAGCACCTCGGCGTCGCCGTCCTCCCCGCGCACCGCACCGGCGGTCCCCCCACGCCACCACCTCCCCGCTCCGTCCCCCGAGGAGTCGTCATGGCTACGAACGAGATCATCGACCCGCCCGTCCCGGCGGATCCCGAACCCTCCCGCGGACGCGGGCTCCTGCTCCTCCTGCTGGTCGCGAACTCCGCGATGATGGCCGTCTACATGGGCGTCGGCTCCGTCCTCCTCCCCACCCAGATCGCCGCGATCGCCGGTGACGACAAAGTGGCCGTGCTGGGTCTGATCGGCGGCATCAGCGCGATCTTCGCGACCGCGTTCAACCCGATCGCCGGCGCCCTCTCCGACCGCAGCGGCCGCCGCAACCCCTGGGTCCTGGGCGGTGCGCTCGGCTCGCTCGTGGGACTCGCCGTCCTCGGCAGTGTCGGTACCGCACTGCTCGTCGGGATCGGCTGGTGCCTGGTCCAGGCGACCATGAACATCTACCAGGCCGCCGTCACCGCGATCGTGCCCGACCGGGTGCCGGCCGCCCGGCGCGGTACCGCGTCCGCACTGGTGGGACTGGGCCTGCCCATCGGCGGCACGGTCGGCGTACTGATCGCCTCGCAGACCTCGGAGCACCTGCGCACCGGCTACCTCGTCTTCGGCGGGGTCATCGCCGCAGCCGCGCTGCTGCTCACCAGCTTCTGCCGGGACGTACCGAGATCCGAGCCCGACCCGGCCGCTCCGGCCGCTCCGGCCGCCCCCAAGGGGGCCCAGCTCAAGGCCTTCCTCTCCGCGCTCGCCCACCACGACTTCCGGTGGGCCTTCATCGGGCGCGCCCTGATGGTCCTCGGATACTTCTCGGTGGTCGGCTACCAGCTCTACATCCTGGACGACCACATCGCGCTCCCCGCGGGGCTGGCCCCGCCCGCCGCGATGGCGATCCTCACCCCCGTGTCGATGGTCGCGATGGCCGTCTCCACCGTGGTCGGCGGGCTGCTGTCCGACCGCTGGAACCGCCGCAAGGTGTTCGTCGGCGTCTCGGCGGCCCTCGCCGGGCTGGTCATGGTGGTCCCGGTCGTCAGTCCGACGTGGACGGGCATGATCGTCTTCAGTGCGCTCAACGGACTGGCCTTCGGCTGCTTCATGGCCGTCGACACCGCGCTCGTCACCCTGGTGCTGCCCCGGGCCGAGGACGCCGCCCGCGACATGGGCGTACTGAACATCGCGAACGCCGGGCCCCAGATCATCGCCCCGTTCGTAGCCTCCGCCGTGGTCACCACCCTGGGCGGGTACACCCCGCTGTTCCTGGTCGGCGGCGCGCTCTCGCTGATCGGAGCCCTCGCGATCCTCCCCATCCGCAGCGTGCGCTGATCCCACCCGGTCCGGGTTCCGTACGGGGCTTCGCGCCCTCGGAGCCCCCTCGGAGCCCCATCGACCTCCGGGCCGCCCCTCCCGGGCGGCGGCCCGGCCCGCACTCCGGCGGGCTCGCGCCGAGGGTCGCGAGCCCGCCGGGCACCACCCTTGCCGACCCTCACTCCTGCCGACCCTCACCCCGTTCGGCTTCTCCTCCCCTTCACCCCTCTCCAAAGGAGCGTTCCGTGCAACGCAAGCGAGTTCTGCCGTTGGCCGCCCTGCTGCTCTGCGCGCCGGCCCTCGCCGGTACGGTGCCCGCCGCCGCGGCCGAGCCGCAGGGCGGGCCGGCGCCCGCACCGGTGCCCGCGGGCCCGCTGCGGATCCTGCTCACCAACGACGACGGCTACAACGCCCCCGGCATCCGGCTGGCCTTCGCGCGGCTGACCGCCGCCGGGCACGATGTCACCATCGTGGCTCCGCTGACCAACCAGAGCGGCGCCGGTACGAAGACGTCCAGCGCGCCGTCCCTCACCGTCCGCCACCCCGAGCCGAAGGTCTGGGCGGTCGACGGATCTCCCGGTGACTCGGTGAACTTCGGGCTCTCCGAGGTGTTCGAGGGGCGGGCGCCCGATCTCGTCGTGTCGGGCACCAACTTCGGCCCGAACGTGGCCGCGCTCGCCACCCACTCCGGCACGGTCGGCGGCGCCGTCGCCGGACTGGACGCCGGGGTGCCCGCCATCGCCCTGAGCACCGGCGGCGTCACCGCTCCCGACCCCGTGACCACGGTCAACGCGATGGGCCCGACGCTCGACTTCGCGGTCAAGCTGATCGACCGGCTGCGCTCGCGGGCCCGTTCCGGCCCGCTGCTTCCCAAGGGTGTCGGCCTCAACGTCAACCACCCCGTCGTCGGCGCCGACGGCAAGGGAACCCCGGCCGGGGTGGCCACCACCTTCCAGGACGCGCAGGCGCTCCTGAAGGCCGACTTCACCGACGCCGGCGACGGCACCTGGAAGGTCGGCGTGAAGGTGGACCTGCAGACCCCGGCCCGGGGCAGCGACGTGGAAGCCGTGAGCGCCGGGAAGATCGCCGTCAGCCCGATCAACGCCGACTGGAACACCGGACCGGTCGACTTCGCCGTCACCGCGGTCCTGCTCGCCGGGCTCCGCCCGTAGGTCGGACCCAGCCCCGGGGAGCGTGACCTACCACTGCCCCTTGGGAGCAGGACCTACCCCTGCCCCCCGGGGCGCAGGACCTCCCCACAACCCGGGCGCAGGACCTCACCCCCGACCCAGGTCCCGCCGACCGCCACCAGCCGGCCTTCCGGGGGCAGGGCGGGCGTCCCTCGCCCCGTCCCGCCCCCGGATCGTCCCGAACCCGAACCCAGGAGTACGGATGCCACGGCTCTCGCACCGGATCACCCGGCTTTCCCCCTCAAGACCCTTGCTCGGCACGGTACTCGGGCTCACCGTGCTGATCGCCGCCGCGCTCCCGGCGGCCGCCTCACCCGGCCCCGCCGGCGCAGTGCCGGGCGGCCCGCCGTACGGCTCGCCCCGCCCGGTGGTCTCCGTCGCGCAGGGCGCGCTGCGCGGCCGCGTGCACGACGGGGCGCAGGAGTTCCTCGGCGTGCCCTACGCCGCCGCCCCGGTCGGGGAGAACAGGCTGCGCGCCCCGCAGCCGCCCCGGCGCTGGAACGGCGTGCGCGAGGCCGTCGAACAGGCCCCCGCCTGCCTGCAGTTCTCGCCCTTCGGGCTCCGCGATCCCGCGGCCGTCAGCGAGGACTGCCTGTACCTGGACGTGTACCGGCCCGGCGGGGCCCGCGCCGGTGCCCGGCTGCCGGTGATGCTCTGGATGCACGGGGGTGCGTACAGCCAGGGCACCGGCACCCAGTTCGGCGGACGCACCATGGCGGAACTGACCGGCACCGTGGTGATCAGCATCAACTACCGGCTCGGCCAGCTCGGTTACCTGGGCCTGCCCGAACTGGGCCGGGAGAACGTGCTGCGCTCCGGATCCTTCGGGCTGATGGACCAGATCCAGGCGCTGCGCTGGACGCGGGAGAACATCGCGGCCTTCGGCGGGGATCCCGGCAACGTCACGGTCTCCGGCCAGTCCGCGGGCAGCGGTTCGGTGTGCGGGCTGCTGGCCGCTCCGTCGGCGGCCGGTCTCTTCCACCGCGCCGTGCTGCAGAGCGGCCCGTGCACGCTGCTGCGCACCCCCGACCGGGCGCGGGCCGAGTCCGAGGCGCGGGCTTTCGCGGCGGGCGCGGGCTGCCCCGATCCGGCCGTCGTCGTGGCCTGCCTGCGTGCCGCTTCCGGGCAGTCGCTGGTGGAGGCCGCCCGTACGCGGGCCACTTCGGGCCCCGCGTCCGGCGACGGGCTGCTGCCGCGGGATCCGGCCGCGGCGATCTCGGCCGGGTCCTGGAACAAGGTCCCCGTCCTGATCGGGAGCACCCGCTCCGAGGCGCGCTTCTTCGTCGCGCTGACCCAGCCCGGCCTGACGGCCGGGCAGTACGCCGAGCAGGTCCTCGCGGGCTACGGCGCGGCCGGGCCGGAGGTCCTCGCCCGCTACCCGGTCGCCGCGTACGGATCCCCGTACCTGGCGCTGTCGGCGGTCATGACCGATTCGACGTTCGCCTGCGAAACCGCGTGGACGGCGCAGTCCTTCGCCCGTCAAGTACCCACCTTCGCGTACGAGTTCGACGACCCCGACTCGCCGACCCTGGCGGGCGCGCAGGTCCCCGGGCTGGACGAGTCGAACGCGCACAGTGCCGAGCTCGCCTACCTGCACGATTTCACGATGGGTGCACGGCCCCTGACCCCCGTCCAAGTCGCCCTGGCGACACGGATGAAGCGCTACTGGGGTGCCTTCGCCCGGCACGGTGTTCCCGCGGTCCCGGGCCAGACCCGCTGGCCGGCGACCGGACCGGGCGGCACGGTACTGACCCTGGCGCCGTCGGGGGACCGGCTCGACCGGGCGTTCGCGGCCGAGCACCAATGCGGCTTCTGGCGCGACCAGCCCTCCCGGCCGCTCTGACGGGAGACGAGACCCGGTGGTCCGTACGGGGGTGATCCGCGCTCGCGTCAACGCGTGAGCGCCGGGATCATCCTTTGGTGATCACCGAATGGACGGCGGCCCGGGGGGTGCCGCCACGCCGCCGGATGCCCCGAGGGCACGGTCCCCACGGGCATCCGGCGGTTCACCGCGTCCACGGCGCCGGTGCGGGCCGTGCGGCGACGGGGGATCGCCGCGCGGAACGGACCGCGCGCGGTGCCAGCATGCCCGTTCGGGCAACGGAACCAGGCGAAGCCGTTGCGCAGGCACGGGAGGTGGGAACGTGGCCGCACCAGCGGTGGACACGGCAGCTCGCACGGCACCGGCGGGACACGGATCCACGGAGGCACCCGCGCCCGCGGACCCCACCGGGTCCGCGGGCGGGTCCGGGCGCACGGAGGGATCCGGTCAGGCGGAAGGGCGTACGTCAGGGCAGGCAGCGGGGCAAGCGGCAGGGCCGGTGAAGCCGGCGGCCCGGGCGAAGGCCGCTGACCCCGCGGCGGCCTCCGACCCCGCGGAGACCGCGCGTCCGGCCCCGGGCCGCACGGACCCGGAGCTGCTGCTCGCGGCTTCGGTGCTGCTCGCGGACGCCGCCCTCACGGCGAAGCAGGCCGCCGCCGAGCTGACGGGCGCCCTCAGCAGCAGCCGGCTGGGGCTGGAGGCACTGCGCCGCCCGGCCTGGGCCCTCGGCGCGGTGGTGTCCTGCGCCCGGGCGCTGACCAGTCCGGCGGGGCTCGGGTTCGGGGCCAACGGCGGACTGGCCGGCGAACTGGCGCGGATCGCCGGGAACATGACGTACCGCCGTCCGGCCGCCGTGGCGATGGCCGTGGACGCCTTCGCCCTGCGGATCAGGGCGATCGCCTCCGACCACCCCAACCTGGACTCGCCGCTCGCCAGGCGGCTGACCGATGCCATGGTCGAGGGCAATCGGCTGGAGGCGCTGCGCGCCCTGTACGCGCTCGTCGAGCGCCTCGGGGTCACCCGGGCCCTGACCACGCTGAGCCCCGTGATCATGGAGCTGTCGGCCCTGCTGGGCCTGCTCGACGAGAACCCCGTCAACGACGGCTTCTCCTGGGTGACGCTCGCCGGCGGAGTCCCGTCCACCGACCCCTTCCTCGGGCTGCCGAGCAGCCTGCTGAAGTACCTCAACCCCGGCCCCGGCCGCGCCGAGCGCGCGGACGCGGACTCCATCCTGGCGAAGGTGCTGGCCACGTCCGGCAACGACATCGTCAGCTACGTCAACGACATCGGCGCCCTGGGCAACCACGGACTGGTGCTGCTGCGCCGTATCGCATGCGCCGACGGCGCCGTGCGCTACGTCCTGCTGCTGCCCGGCACGAGCTTCGCCCTCCTGAGCAACAGCACCCCCCAGGACCTGGTGGGAGCCTTCGACGGACTGCTGCACACCGATACGACGTACACCCGGGCCGCGCGCAAGCTGCTGACGCGGGCCGGGGTGCCGGCCGGGGCGGAGGTCATGTTCGTCGGGCACAGCCTGGGCGGGATGACCGCGATGAACCTGGCCTCGGACGTGGAAGTGGCCTCCCGCTACACGATCACACACGTGATCGCGGTGGGCTCTCCCATCGACGGCAAGCGCCCCGCCGACCACACCACGCAGGTGATCAGCCTGGTCAACAACCACGACGTGATCCCGATGATCGACGGCCGCGGCCCCGCCTCGCCCAACGACATCCCGGACAGCTGGGTCGAGCTGGCCTGGCTCGACGAGTCGTACGACTACCCCCTCTCGCACGCGCCCCAGGCCTACTCGGACACCCTGCGCGGCCCGATGGCGCACCACCGCGAGACGGTCAACGCGCTGATCGGCGCCTACGACGGCCGGATCGTCGGCAACCAGCCCTACATGCTGCGCGACAAGTGAGCACGGGAGAACCTGAGATGACCTCTGAACACGGCGCAGGCGGCGCCCGCGGCGGCGCCGGCGACTCCACCACGAAGACCGCGCCGCGATCCCCCGAGACCGTCTGGGCCCTGGAGAACGCCGTGTTCAGCGCGGCCATGTTCGCCCAGCGGCTGCCCTGGACGGACGGCGCGGCCCGGGCGCTGGGCCTGGACGCGCTGACCCGCGAAGGGGTACGGCGCTCCCTGCTGGACCACCTGCGGCGCACCCGCTCCGGACGGCCCGTCCGGCTGCGCACCCCCTTCGGGAACTTCCTCGTACCGCTCGCCCCCGCCGAGTCCGAGGCCCTGCTGCTCCGGGCCGACGAGGAGGGGGCGCTGGAGCCCGCCGAGGGGCTCGACGACGCCGGGCACCGCTACGGGCTGGCGCCGCACACGGAGTTGAACTGGGAGGTCATCGCACCGGGCGGCGAGCTGACCGTCCTCGTGGCCGAGGACACGGACGAGGCCGTTGCGGGCCGGCGCGGGGACGGCACCCTGGAGCAGCAGGCCTGGTCCGAAGCGATGGCCCGGCTGGCCCGACGCCTGGTCGCGGGCGAAACGGCCGCCGAGGACACCCTGCTGAGCGAGATCGTCGCCCGGACCGCGGGGGCGCGGAGCCGCACCGCCCGCGAGGAGCTGGCGGCCGCCCTGCGGCGCAGGACGGCCCGCTACCTGGAGAGCCCCGACCCGGCCTCCCTGGTCGGGCGGCTCGTCGCGTCGGGAGCGGACGCCGACACGGTGGTCGCGGCGGCGGCCCACGTGCTCGCCCTGGTCTCCGAGGCGGCCGGCACCACGACACTGCAGGCGCTGGCCCTGCACGCGGTGGAGGCGGCGGACACCCCGGAAGAAGCAGTGGACCTGGCGCTGCGCCACTACCCGCCGGTGGCCGCCACCGTGCACCGGGTGAGGGCGCCGTTCGTCTGGGAGGGCCTCGCGATCGGCGCCGGTACGGAGATCCTGTGCGCGCCGGGCTGGCTGTCGCAGGCGAAGGACGGCGGCGCGGGCCCCGGCGTCTGGCCGTCCGGGCTCTGCGGTGGGCCCGGCACCTGCGCGGCGACGCGGTTCGCGGTGCACGTCGCCGCGGAACTGGTACGCGCCGTCACGGCGGTCTCCAGGCCCTTCGTGGTCCACCCGGGGCTGAGCGCGGGGCGGCTGCCGGGCACGCTCGACGTGCGCTCGCTGCTCGTGTCCCTGGGGGAACTCCCCGGCGGCCGGGGCGACCGGCGGGTGACGGTCGGCAGGCCGGCCGCGCTGCCGACGCCGGTCCGCGGCTGCACGCCCGCGTCCTACGGGGCCCTGGCGCAGGCCAGCGCCGAGCGGCTGGCGGGGCACGCGGAGAGCCTGGCGGCCTGCGCCGGAGCGGACGGCTGGGACCGGGACGAAGCGGGGGAGAACTTCCGCATGGTCCTGCTGGATCACGCCCAGCGGTGCGCACGCGCCGCCGACGGCGTACGGAAGGCGGCGAACCGGCTCGCGGACTGACGAGCGGACCGGCGAGCGGACCGACGGGCGGACTGACGAGCGGACCGACGGGCGGACTGATGAGCGGGCGCGGTGGTGCTACCAGAAGGGCGTCTCGCGCCTGCCGCGCTCCCTGTCCACCAGGGACTGCACGGCCTCCTGCGCCTCGGTGCACAGCACGCCGGCCGCGGCCCTGCGGGCGGAGTAGGACTGCGGCCGGGGCGGTGCGGGGATCGGTTCGCCCACGGTGATGAGCCACTTCGAGGGCAGCGGGAGGAGCGTGGTGAGCGGGAAGTAGGGGAGGTCGAGCAGGCGGGCCAGGGCCGGGATCTCACCGAACTTCGGGTACGCCTCCTCGGCGCCGATCACGGACACCGGCACCACGGGTGCTCCGGCCTGGACGGCGGTCGCCGCGAACCCGGGACTGAACGGGCGCAAACGGTAGCGGTTTCGGAAAGGCTTTTCGAGTCCGGAAATTCCCTCGGGGAACACTCCCACGAGTTCCCCTGCGGTCAGGTGTTCCAGTCCGAGCGTCGGATCGAGGGGAAAGGCGCCCATTTTCCGGGCGTACGAACCGATCACCGGAAATCGAAAAGTAAGAGATGCTGCCGGTACGTGCAAAGGCCGGTTCAGGGCGCGCGTGAGTGATTTGACGAGGACGAACGCGTCGAGCCCCCAGGCCCCCGAATGATTGGCCACGATCATGGCCGGCCCCTGCGCCGGAATGTTCTCCCAGCCCGTGATCTCAAGCCGGAAGTAGTCCTCCATCAGCCAGTCGAGCAGCCTGTCCCAGGCGGTCTCCCCGGCCTCGCCGAGCCGCTCCCTGGCATGACGGAACTCGGCGGTTCCCGCCTCCATCACATCGGTCATGCTTTCCGACACGAGTATTCTCCCTTTTCCCGCCGGTCGTCGGCGCCACCTTGGCGCACGGGCCGCGATAGCGCAAACAGGAGTAGTCATGACCACTTCCGCACCCGAATCCACGATCGATCTGATCACTGAAATCATCGTCGCGATGGGGGAATCCCCCGCCGAGGAGGTGCATGCCGGTGCCCGGATGCAGGACCTGCTGACCGACTCGCTCATGGTGGTGGAAATGGCCATCGCCCTGCACGACAGGCTGGCGGTCAAGGTAGACGAAGAGGAACTCCGCGACCTCACCCTCGCCGAGTTCGCCGAGGTGCTCGACGCCCGGCTCCACACCGGCGACGCCCCTCGGTAGCCTGGTCCGATGACCGCAGAACTGCCCCCGGGCGGCGCGGAGATCACTCGGGCCTCGGACCAGCAGGACTTCGCCCGCGCGCACCCGCTGCTGAACGAGGCCCGGCGCACCACCCTGGCCACGCTCGTCGAGCGGCAGCATCCGGGGCACGCCTGGCTGGCGGACCTCCGGCCGGGCGGTGGCCGGCCGGAGGCGCTCCCCAAGACGTTCCCGCAGGCGTTCCCGAAGGCTCCGCCCGCTCCTAGCGGGCGCCCGCCGAAGCGTGGGCCGGCTCCGCGGAGGCCGCGGCCTGCGCCGCCGACGTGGCGTGCACGGTGTCGAGCTGGGCCTCCATGTCGTCGAGCGCACTGCGCACCGCGGCGATCCGCAGCAGCAGTTCGTCGGCTGCGTCCGGGGGCGACTGCGTCGCCAGGAGCGCGGCCCGCTTCTCCTCCTTCTCGGCCTCGTCCTCCATCTCCCGCGCCTCCTCGAGGGCGTTGAGGACCACGCCGATCAGGACGTTGACCAGGACGAAGGAGGCGAAGAGCACGTAGGAGGCGTAGAAGAGGATGCTCAGCGGGGAGATGGTCAGCCCCGCGTGGACGGCGTCCCCGAGCCCCTCCAGCGTCATCAGCAGGAACAGGGTCAGCCCGGCCCGGCCGATGGAGCCGTAGTGCTGCGGGTCGTGCTCGGCGAAGCAGATCCAGCCGATCATCGCGTACACGTAGACGATCAGTGCGCCCACGAACAGGAAGCTGACGGTACCGGGCAGGCTGCGGCCCACCGCCACCAGCAGGACCCGGAGCTGGGGCATGAACCGGGCCGTCCGCAGGACCCGGGCCAGCCGCAGCAGCCGCAGCAGCGTGGTGTTCTCCCGGAGGAACGGGATGAAGGCCGAGGTGACGACCAGCAAGTCGAAGACGTTCCAGGGGTCTTGGAAGAAAGCTTTCGGCCGGTCGGCGTGCGCGCCCAGGCGGATCAGCATCTCCAGGGTGAAGGCGATCACGCAGAAGCGTTCGGTCGCCGACAGGAGGCCGCTGTACTCGGCGGAGAGGCCGCTGTACGTCTCGGCCCCCAGGAGTGCGGCGTTGAAGAGGATCACCGCGAAAACGGTGAGCGAGAACGCGGGCGCCTCGCACACGTCACGGCAGTGTGCGGCAAGCCTTCCACGCCTGGTGTCCACCGCGGTCGGGTCGGTCATCGTGCTCCCTCGTACGGGCCACCGGCCGCCCCCGGCCCCGCACGCGCCGGCTGCGCCGCGACGGAAGACGAGGCAGCCGAGGCGATGTTCATGTTCCGCGTCGTGTAACGCCGTGCGGGGGAATTCGAGACGCCCTGGAGCGCTACATCGCCCGATCGGGGACCCGGCCCGCCCCGCAAGGGCCGCGAGGGGGCGGGCAGGATGGGCGCATGACGAGTCGTGACGGTGGGACCGGACAGGCATGGGCCGCGCTCGGCGGCCCCGAGGAGCTGGCGGGGCGGATCGGCTACCGGGGGCCGAGCGGGCTGGGGGACGGGCCGCTGCCCGTGCGGGAACTCGCGCGGGCCACCGTGGGCGTGTGCGCGCTGGCCGCCGCGGAACTGGCCGCCGTACGGGCCGGGGGCGGCGCCCAGGACGTGGCTCCGCTGCTGGTCGACGAAGGGGCCGTGGCCACGGCGTTCGTCAGCGAGCGCCACCTGCTGGTGGACGGCCGGGCGCCCGTGTCGTTCGCGCCGCTGTCCGGCTTCTGGCGGGCCGCCGACGGGTGGGTGCGGACGCACGCCAACTATCCGCACCACGAGACCGCGCTGGTACGGGTCCTTGCGGCCGGGACCCGCGAGGGCGTGGCCGCGGCGATCGCCCGGCGGCGGGCGGTGGACGTGCAGGAGGAGGTCTACGCGGCGGGCGGGCTCGCGGTGGCCGTCGCGCCGGAGTACGGCCCCCCGCAACCCCTCGTGGAACGGACCGGCTCGGGCGTGCGCGGGCGGCCCCTCGGCGCGCTCGCCGCGGGCACCGGACGGCCGCTGGAGGGCGTGCGGGTGCTCGACCTGACCCGGGTCATCGCGGGGCCGGTGGCCACCCGGACGCTCGGGCTGCTCGGCGCGGACGTGCTGCGGATCGACTCCCCGGGACTCCCCGAGTCGGACGACGCGTACGCCGACACCGGATTCGGGAAGCGGTCCGCACTCCTCGACCTGGGGGAGACGCGGGACCGGGCCGTCCTCGACGGGCTGCTGGCCGGGGCCGACGTGGTCGTGACCGGATACCGGCCGGGAGCACTGGAGCGGTACGGGCTGGGCGCGGACGAACTGCTCGCGCGACGGCCGGGGCTGGTGGTGGCCGAGCTGTGCGCCTGGGGCCCGCGGGGACCCTGGGCGGGGCGCCGGGGCTTCGACTCGCTCGTGCAGGCGGGGTACGGGATCGCCGCGGCCTGCGGGGACGAGCACGGCCCCGGGGTGCTTCCGGCGCAGGCACTGGACCACGGGACGGGGTACCTCGTGGCCGCCGGAGTCCTACGGGCCCTCGCGGAGGGTGGTGGGCAGGCCCTGCGGTTCTCCCTGGCGGGGACGGCATCGTGGCTGGTCCGCGAGATCCCGCGGGCCGGGGCCGCCGAACCGGGGTACGCCCCGGAGCCTTGGCTGCGGGAGACCGCGTCGGGGTACGGGCCGCTGCGGTACGCGGCTTCGCCGCTCGGGGGCTTCGGGTGGGACCGGGGGCCTTCCCGGTGGGGGACCGACCGGGCCGTCTGGCTCTGAGCCCGACGCGGGGGCCGCGCCGGGGCAGGGCGCACCCATGCGGGGCCCCGGCCAGGATGTCGGCCGGGGCCCCGCGGTGAGGTGCCGACTGCCTCCGGGGTGTGGAGGGGGCGGCACGGGACGGAGCGCGCGAGCGGCTGGTCAGGTCGGCTCACGCGCCCCGGACCCGGCCTAGAAGTAGACGTTCCAGGTGACACCGACCGAGGAGGACTTGCCCGCGGCGTCGGTCACGGTGAGGGTGCTGCCGCCGAAGCCCCAGGTGGTCGGGGAACCGGTGATGACACCCGTGGCCGCGTTGATGCTCAGCCCGGCGGGCAGGCCCGTGGCCTTGAAGGCGTAGGGCGCGGTGCCGCCGGTGGCCTTGAGGGCGAGGCTGACGGGCTTGCCGATGTAGACGGTCTGGTTGCCCGGGTTCGTCAGCACGGGGCTGGTGCCCGTGACGGTGCTGACGGTCCAGGAGAACGCGGCCGACGCGGTCTTGCCCGCGCTGTCGGTGGCCGTGACGGTCACGTTCGAGGTACCGGCCGTGGTCGCGGTACCGGTGATGGTGCCGGTCGTCGAGCCGATGCTCAGGCCGGCGGGCAGGCCCGTCGCGGACCAGGTGTAGGGCGCGGCGCCGCCCGCGGCCTTGACGGTGAGGTTGGCCGCGGCGCCGACGGCGGAGCTCTGGCTGCCGGGGTTGGTGACGGACAGGGCCGTACCCGCGGTCGTGATCGTCCACGAGAAGGAGGTGGAGCCGGTCTTGCCGGCGTTGTCGGTGGCGGTGACGGTCACGTTGGAGTTTCCGGCCGTGGTGGGAGTACCCGTGATGGTGCCGGTCGCGGAGGCGATGGCGAGGCCGGCGGGCAGGCCCGTCGCGGACCAGGTGTAGGGGGCCGTGCCGCCCTCGGCGCTGTTCTTCAGTTCGGGTATGCGGGCGCCGATGACGCCGTTCTGGGCCGAGACCGCGGCGACGGTGACGTTGCCGGGCTGCGGGGTGGAGGTGACCAGGGCGACCTTGAAGTAGGTGAGGGCCTCGATCACGGGCTGGAAGATCGTGTACTTGTCACCACCACTCGTGGAACAGATGGCTTCGCCGCCGCCGGAGTGCAGGCCCACGGCCTTGGCGCCGGTCGCCGTGACGTACGCGCCGCCCGAGTCGCCGCCCGCCGAACAGGCGCTGGAGAAGGACAGGCCGCCGATCTTGACGTTGCCGTAGTCCACCTCCTGGTTGACCTTCGTCACTTCGCCGCACTGGAGCTTGGTGGTCTGACCGGAACGGCAGATCGCGGTGCCGACGACGGCTTCGGCCGAGCCGGTGAGGGTGAAGTCGGGCTGGGTGCCGTAACCCGCGACCTTCGGCGCGAGGTTCCATCCGGCCTGGTCCACGTCGACGAGACCGAAGTCGCCCACCGGCCCGTTGACGCTGTTGTTGCCGCCCTTGTTGGACGTGCCCAGGCGCGTGCCGTCCTTGCCGTAGGCCGCCTGGTTGGCGTCGTTGGTGCAGTGGCCGGCCGTCACGAACGCCTTGCTGCTGTCGCTGATCCGGGTGGTGGAGAAGCCGATCGAGCAAGGGCTCTCGGAGCCCGGTACCCACTTCTCGCCGCCGACCACGTCACCGCCCTGCTGCCGCGGGCTGCCGGAGGTCTCGGTGACGTGGACGATGCCGCCCAGGGCGCCGAGACGGGCCACGAAGGCGTCGGTGGACGCGTTGCGCGCCGTCCGGTCCACCGTGACGTCGATCCGGTTGTTCCGGACGTCCGGGCCCCACGAGACCACGCCCGCGATCCCGGAGCCGACGTCGCGCGTCACGGTCCGGGCGGTGGCGGCCAGTTCGGCCGGGCTGTAGCGGGCCGTCCGGGCCACGGCGCCCGCGTCCCGCACCACCGCGGCGTCCGCCGCGCTGGAGACGGCCGCGTTCAGGCGTCCCGTGGCGGAGTCGAACCACAGGCCCGCCACCCGGTCGCCGACCCGGCCCCGGATGAGGGTGGCCGCCTTGGCGGCCGCGGTCTCGTCGGCGATCCGGTCGCGGACCTGCGCGGCGGTGAGGTGGAGGTCGCGCTGCATGGCCTCCAGGACCTGCGGGGACACGGACGGTCCGGGCTGCGCGGCGGGAGTGGCCTGAGCGGGCAGGGCGCCGAGGCCGCCGAGCGCGACGACGGCCGTGACCGAAGCGGCCGCGACGGAGGTCCACTTGGACCTGCTTGACAGATTTCGCACGGAAATCCCTTCATGGGGGGGCGGACCGGAGGGGTAGGCCGGTACGGATGCACGTCCCGTGGGGGAGCACGGGACCTTCACGCCCCCGGAGTGCGGATGTCGGGGAGCCGCGTCGGCGCACTCCGGGGTGGCCAACAGAGTGATCCCGGGCCGGTGCCGCGAGCATCGGAGGAATCCCTTGCTGCCGTCCCGCCACCCCAAACCCCCCCCAACCCCCCCCAACCCCCCCCCCCCGCGCCCCGGTGCCTCCCCGGTGGGGGGCCGGCGGGGGAGCTTCAACGCCCGGGCCCG
>NZ_JBHXKA010000137.1:0-21587 GCF_042722885.1 Streptomyces sp. NPDC058401 | reverse complement strand
GCCCGGGGGCCGCCGGCCGACTACCTCAGCAGTAACACATGCTCTGGAAGCAGGAGCTGCAACTGATGCTGGTGAAGCCGGCCTCGGGCCGCGTGGTGTCCACTTCGATCCGCACGTCGAGGTCGAAGAGGTCCTCGGTCTGCGGATCGGCGAGCTCGGCATCGCGTTCGGGGGCGAGCGTGGGCATGGAATTCTCCTTTTGTCGGACGGGGTGGGTCTGACCGGCAATCTGGCAGCCGCAACTCGAAGGAATCTTGAACCCCGCTCACCCGGGGCCATGGTGGATCATCCAGTCGGCCATCGTGACCTGCGGAGATGCTGCCCGGTCCAGGGTGTGGCGCGAATCTTGCCGGGTGGCGGTGAGGGGGTAGTGTCGTCCGGTCACGGACGGCGATCGGACCGTCTGTTCAACCCTGGGGAACCAACATGACTGATCTGAACTCGCTGCGGGCAAGCCTTGCGTCGGGCGAGCACGAGTTCGCCGCCACCCTGGCCTTCGTCGCCGAGCACTACGCGTATCAGCCGCAGGCTTTCCGCAACGGGGAAGTGGAGAACGCCGAGGGCGAGAACGCGGGTTCCTGCAAGACGCTGGGACTGGCCCTGCTGGAAGGGCTGAGCGACGAAGAGGCGCTGCTGGCGTTCGGGGAGCACTATCGCGGCGTGCTGGCGACGCCGAACGGCACTGATCACGCCAACATTCGCAATCTCATCGCCCATGGTCTGGCAGGGGTGAGCTTCGCCGGGCAGCCGTTGGCCCGCTTGAGCTGACCACTCAGCTGACGGCGGGTAGGCCGGCGCCCAGGGAGTCGAGTCCCTTGAGGCAGTCGTCGATCACCCGGCCGATCCGGCGCTTCTCGGCGATGGCCAGGGCCTCGCACCAGTTGGTGCGGGCCTGGTCGCGGTCGCCGAAGTGGAGGTGGGCGCGGGCCAGGGCTTCGAGGGCGTCCGCGATCTGGAACTCGTCGTCGAGCTCCCGGGACAGCATGAGGGACTCCTCGAGGCAGGCGAAGGCCTCGTCGCGGCGGTCGAGAGCACGCAGCGAGTCACCGAGGCTGACGAGGCCGATGGCCACGACCAGGCTCTCGCCCTCGCTGCGCCAGACCTCCAGGGACCGGCGGAAGACCGGTTCGGCGCCCGCCGCGTCGCCCGAGTCCAGGAGCAGGTGGCCGAGGCTGTGCAGGAACCAGATCGGCGGAGGCCCGATGTCCGCGTGCAGGTCGATCGCGCGCCGTATCTCTGTCAGGCCTTCGTGCATCCGGCCGGTCTGGACACAGACCTGGCTGTAGTTCGCCAGGGATGCCGCCTGGCGTCGGGTGTCGCCGATCTGCTCGTACAGGGCGGCGGCCGCCGCGAGGTGGGAGAGGCTGATCTCGCCGTGCTGGTTGGCTCCGTGTGCCACACCGAGAAAGTTCTCCATCCGGGCCCGGCCCTGGAGGTCACCCGCCCGTTCGGCGGCGGCGAGCGCCTCGTGGACCGGATGCTGCCATCTCTGGGTGGCCCACAGGTTGGCGAGCGTCCAGCCGAAGAGTGCGTCGGCGATGCGCCAGCTCAGCTCGGGCCGGATGCCGGCGGCGATGTGGACGGCGTGGTGGATGGCCGGCATCTCGGCAGTGATCCAGGCCACTGCCTGGTCCCCGTCGGCGAACTCGGGCAGCGGAGCATGGGGTTGCGTTGCGGCGTCGTGGTGTTCTCTGGTCCCGGTGGCCAGGTCGGCCTCGCGCGTCGCCGCCTCGTACCACGTGAGCATCCGTAGCAGGCCGGCCTCCCGCTCCTCATCGCCTTCCTCCTGATCGACGCGCTCGGCGGCGAAGTCACCGAGGAGGTCGTGGAACCGGTAGGCGCCCGGTGCGGGGTTCTGCAGGAGGTGGGCATCGACCAGCACGTCGAGCAGGTCGAAGGTCCGCTGCACCGGGCGGCCGAGGAGGGCGGAGGCCGCCTCGGCGGAGAAGGGGTGATCGGGCCACAGGCCCAGGCGGCGGAAGGCCGCTGCCGCGTCGCGCTCCGTCGGGCAGGGGCTGCTGCTCAGGGCCTGGTAGCTCATCAGGAAGACGTCCCTGACGCCCAGGTGGCCGAGGGTGAGCGCGGAGAGCCTGTCTCCCGTCCGGCGCAGGTGGTCGGCGGTGCCGGGGAGCGTCCTTCCGCCGCGGGCCAGGCGCGCTCCGACGATCCGCAGGGCGAGCGGCAGTCCGGCGCAGGCCCTGAGGATGGCCTCGGTGGCCGCCTGTTCGGCGGCGAGGCGTTCGGGGCCGCAGATGGCGGCCAGCAGTTGCTGCTGCTCGTCGGCCGCGAGGGGCTGCAACGTGATGTGGGTGGCCGCGGTCAGGGCGGTCAGCCCGTGACGGCTGGTGACGAGCGCGGCGCCGGGGCCGGTGCCGATGAGGAGCGGGGCGACCTGTTCGGCGCTGCCGGCGTTGTCCAGGACGACGAGGACGCGGCGCTCGGCGAGGGTGGCCCGGTAGAGGGCGGCCCGGTCGTCGGTGTCCTCCGGCACCGACGGGGCGGGGACCCCGAGGTCGGTGAGGAAGCGGGCGAGGAGATCGTGCGCGGTACGGGGGGTGCCGGAGCCGAAGCCCCGTAGGTCGGCGTAGAGCTGGCCGTCGGGGAACGCGGCGTGGGCGGCGTGCGCGGCGTGGAGGGCGAGCGTGGTCTTCCCGACACCGCCCATGCCCGAGATGACGACGACCGGGGGCAGGCAGTCGGTCGCACTGCTCAGCAGCCGCTCGCACAGGGCCGCGAGCTCGGCCGCCCGGCCGGTGAAGTCCGCTATGTCACGCGGGATTTGGAACGGTGCGTGCGCGGGGCGGGCGGGTCCAGCGTGCGGGGGCGAGCCGTCGGGGTTCTCGGAGTTCGCCGGGTGGGGGTCTGCATGTGGGTGGGGGTGGCGGGCTGCCGGGTCCGGATCCTGCGGCGCCGGGGCGGCCGGGGGGCCACCCGGGGTGAGCAGCAGGCGGAACAACTGCTGCGTGGTGGGGGCGGGGTCTATGCCGAGTTCGTCGGCGAGGGTACGGCGCAGGGCGTGGTACGCGGCGACGGCATCGGCGGTGCGCTCGGCCCGGTGCAGGGCCGTCATCAGCTGGCGGTGGAACGGCTCGTGCAGGGGATGATCGGCTGCCCAGCGGGTGAGTTCGGCGGTGACCGTGTGGTGGCGGCCGGCGTGGAGAGCGGATTCGAAGCGCAACTCGACTGCCTGTAGGCGACGTTCGGCGAGGTGCGCGATCTCCGGGGAGTCCTGGAGCGAGGGGAATTCGGGGACGGGCCGACCGCGCCAGAGGGCGAGCGCGGAGGTGATCTCGGCCTCCACCGTGTCCCAGTCGAGCGCCTGTTGGGCGTCCTGGGCCCGCCTCAGCCGGGTCTCGAACGCTTCGGCGTCGAGTTCGCCGGGCCGGACGTCGAGCGCGTACCCGCTTGGGACGGCCCGCAGGCGCTCTCGCTCCGCCCCCAGGGCCGACCGAAGACGCGCGAAGTGGTTGTGGAGCGAGGCGAGCGCGGTCCGCGGGGGCCTGTCGCCCCAGACGCTGTCCATGAGGCGGTCCACGGACAGGGGCGCGCCCGGGCGGAGCAGCAGGGAGGCGAGCAGGACGCCGGCTTTCGGCCCGGGTATCCGCCGCCGCTCTCCGTGCACGTCCAGCGTCAGATCTCCGAGGATCCCGAAGCGCACCGCCACCGTCGCCAACCCCCGAACGCATATGGGGATCAGGCCAGTTCCGCCCCCCGGCACCACTGTTAGCGCCATGTTAGCGACTCGTTGCGGCAGGTCGGCAAGGTACGAGTCCTGGGGCCGGGCGCACACCGCGGACCGGCCCTCGATGAGCCGCAGCGCCCGCTGAGGCTCGTTACCTCACCTTCGCTCCAGGAGAATCCTCATGTCCGGCAAGGCCTCGAAGCTCACCCGTATCGCCCTGGCAGCCGCCATTGCCCTCTCCGGTGCCGTCAGTGGCGTGGCGTTGACGACCGTGTCCGCTCAGGCGGTCGGTGTTTCCCAGACCGGCGGCGCCATCGCCCGGTCCGAGATACTCGCCCGCGCCCAGAGCTGGGTCGACCAGCAGGTCATGTACAGCCAGGCGGTCGCCCACACCGACTCCAACGGCACCTACCGGCAGGACTGCTCGGGGTTCGTCTCCATGGCGTGGCACCTCGGCGAGTCGGCGACGACCTGGACGCTCCCCCAGTACTCGAACCGGCTGGGCAGCATTGACGATCTGAAGCCCGGCGACATCCTCAACAACATCAACTCCCATGTGGTCCTGTTCGTCGGCTGGACCGACAGCAGCCACTCCACGGCGAAGATCGTGCAGGAGAACCGGACCGGCACGCCCGCGAACTACAGCACCTATTCACGGGCTTACATCACCAGCAACGGTTTCCTCCCCTACCGCTACAAGAACGTGACCGATGACCAGACCCCCGCTCCGAGCGTTCCCAAGACGCTGAAGTGGTACCTGTCGGACTCGGCCACGTCCAGCGGCGCCACCCGGACGGTCTTCGGCTACGGCGACACCCCGATGGTCCCGATCGTGGGTGACTTCGACGGCAACGGAACCGACACCCAGAGCACGTACGACCCGACCACGTCGAAGTTCTACCTGACCAACTCCGGCAGTGCCGCGCAGTCGACGCTGACGTTCGGCAACCCGGGCAACAAGCCCGTCCTGGGGCGCTGGGACGGCGGCACCGACCAGATCGGTGTCTACATGCCGGAGACCGGCACGTTCTACCTGCGTCACGAGGACGGCGCCGTCACCTCCTTCGCCTTCGGCAACGGCGGCAACTGGGCCCCCATCTCCGGTGACTGGGACGGAAACGGGACCGAGACCGTCGGCCTCTACAACCCCGACACCAGCACCTTCTACCTCCGCAACAGCCTCAGCGCCGGCGCCGCGGACACCACCATCACCCTCGGCAACGCCAACAGCATTCCCATCGCCGGCGACTGGGACCACAACGGACGCACCAACATCGGCGTCTACATCCCCGAGAACCACACCTTCTACTTCCGCCACACCGACGGCACCATCACCTCGGTTGCCTACGGCGACACCGGCGACACCCCCGTGGCCGGCGACTGGAACGGCGACGGCTACGCGACGCAGGGCGTCATCAAGAACTAGTGCCTGCACGCAGGGGCCGCTCCGTCACCGACGGGGCGGCCCCTCGCCGTTCACCCGTATCGGCCCGGCGAATCAGGTCGTCCTCGCCCGGCTGCTCGGTGGCGATCTGCCCGTCCTGCCCGTCGTCGGCGCCTCGACGGTCGCCCAGCTCGACGAGGCCCTGGACGCCGTCGAGCTGGAACTGACCCCCGCTCAGCGCGCCCATCTCGACCAGGCACAAGGCCTCCTGATCTGTCTCCGTGTCCCCGCACGCCCGAGGACGTACGGGGTGTGTCCACATCGATCAGGAATCGAGAAGCGCGGTTCACGGAACGCCTCTAGCCTGATCCTCACGGGCATCACCCCTCACGCGGCACCGGGGCCGGATGCCCGGCACGCAGACATCGACCATGCAAGGAGCAGGGCATGAAGGCGCACGTCAGCTCCATCCTTCTTGGCGTCCGGGACATGGACCGGGCCAAGCAGTTCTATACCGAGGGGCTCGGGTGGACGATCCAGAGCGACTTCGGCATCTCGGTGTTCTTCGCATCGGACGGCGCCTCGCCCGTCGGCTTCTACAGCCGCGAGGGCCTCGCCGGCCAGGTCGGTACGGACCAGGAGGGCAGCGGGTTCAGCGGACTGGTTCTGACCTACGTCGTCCGCAGCGAGGCACGGGTCGACGAGCTCATGGCGGAGGCCCAGAAGGCCGGCGCCAAGGTCCTCAAGCCCGCCGGCGCTCTGCCGTGGGGCGGGTACGGCGGCACCTTCGCCGACCCGGAGGGCTACATCTGGAGTCTCGGGTACAGCTCCCAGGGAACCGACCAGCCCTACGCGGAGTAGACGCGCCCCACCGTCTCACAGCGGTGCGGCAGCGGTCATCGGAGTGGGGCGGGCGGGATCCGCGGTGAACGGCAGAACGAACGGGAGAAGATCTTGAAGTTTCGGTCCATCGTTGAACCACCTGAACCGATGCGGGGGCTGGAAGTGCCGCCCGAGGTGGTGGCAGCGCTCGGCGAGGGCTCGCGGCCGCCGGTGACGATCACCATCAACGAGCATTCCTGGAAGAGCCGGGTCGCCTTCCTGCGCGGGCGCCACCTGATCGGCCTCAGCCATGCCAACCGGCACGCCGCGGAGGTCGAGATCGGCGAGGAGATCGAGGTCGAGCTGGAACTCGACACCGAGCCGCGCGTGGTCGTCGAGCCCGCGGACTTCGCCCAGGCCCTGGACGACGATCCGGCCGCCCGCGCCGTCTACGACACCCTCACGCACAGCCGCAAGCGCGAGCACGTGCGCGCCATCGAAAGCGCGAAGAAGCCCGAGACGCGCCAACGGCGCATCGAGAAGGCCATCGCCACCCTGCGGGGCTGACCACCGCCCCGGGAGATCTCTGCCCGCGGCGGGCTCCGGGGTTCCGCGCTTCAGGCCCGTAGGCCCGCCCGCCGCAGGGCGATCTTCGCAAGATCCTCGATGACGGGCTCGTCGCCGCGGCGCCAGGCATCGGCGAGGCCACCGGGAGGGGCGGGCAGCGCGGCGAGGTCGCCGAGCGGGCCCGTCAGGGCGCGCAGCGCGAGCAGGTCGGCTCCTCCCGGGGCCTCGAAGAGGCGCCGCGTGGCGGCACTGCGGCGGATCCAGCGCAGCCGCGCCGGGAGCCACAGCAGGAGCACGAAGGCTACGGGGACGATGATGAGGGCCGTGGTGGTGAGGGTGGCGACCTGGCTGACGGTGTCCTGGAGCGACTGTCCGGCATCGGCGAATCCGGTGCTCGCGTCGGCCGCGGACTGCAGCGGGGTCTTCAGCAGGTCACCGACGAGCGGCACCTTCGAAGCCGCGTTGCCGGCGTTGCCGAGTTCGGTGGCCAGGCTGTCGCCCGAGCTCTCGACCTTCCGCCCGGGCACGGCCAGCAGCATGATCGTTTTGTGGACGACGAGGGCGAACACCACCGCTGCGGCCATCAGGAGCACGGCGAGCAGATCGGCGAGCAGCTGGCGGTTCCTACGCGCTGGGGTCTGGGCGTAGATGCGCATCGAGGGGGCTCCCGTTCACGTCGCGGTGGCGGGGGCAGCGGTCCCCCGTCTGAAGGGGAACCGTCGGTCGCCCACCTCGCAGTCGACTCTTCCACTGCGTTGCGCGGCCAAACCCCCCGACGCACCGCCACCGCCGCACACCGCACTTGACGAGACCGCCATCGGCCGAACAACGTGATGATCACGCCACCGCCGGAGCCGCAGCGGGAGGGGTCCGGCCCGTTCCGGGACTGGTCACCCGTGCTCGGTCTGTGGGCTTCCCAGGAGTTCGGCGCCCAGTGGGGTGACGGTGTGCACCACGGATTTGCCGCGCCGGCTCGTGGTGATCAGATGGGCGTTGCGCAGCACCGTCGCATGCTCGCTCGCCGCTGCGATCGACACGTTCAGGCGCCGCGCCAGCTCGGTGGTGCTGCACCCTTCGGTGGCCACTTGCAGTGCGGCGGCACGCGTGCGCCCCAGCAGGGCGCGCAATGACGGGTCGGCTGCCTGCTCCGCACCCCACAAGGCGGCACCCACCTGCGCGTCGCCGATGGTGGGAATGGCGAGCGTGGGCGCCGAGGTCTCGTCCTGCGAGTCCCACAACAGTGCGGGGTCCCGCCACAGGAAGACCGTCGGCGCGATGACGAGACCGCGCCCCCGGAGGTGGACCTCGACGTGCCGGTGGTAGCGCACCTCCAGCACCGGCGCCCGCCACCGCACCAGCGGGACGCACATTCCCTCCAGCAGGCGTTCGATCCCGCCGTCGAGCAGCGTCCGTGCGAAGGCCGCCCGTACGGCCTCCACATGGGATCTCGTCCTGTTCCAGTAGGGAGCGACGAGCGCCTCGTTGCAGGCGGTGAGCCCCGCGGCGAAATCCCTGCGGGCTCCGAGGTCTCCCGCCGCCAGGTTCCGGGCCCACGACAACTGTGAGGGGTGGAAGGCGATGTGCTCGAGCTCGGCCCGCATGCCGGCGGATGATGCTCGAAGCAGGTTGTCGATTCCCTCCTCGAGGGACGGCGTGTCACCCATCAGCACGGTCAGGTCGATGTCCGGGCCGTCCACGGCCAGCAGGCTCGTGAACGGGCGGGCCCGCGCGCCCAGTCGCCCGCGCACCGCCTCCTGCCAGGGGCGGAACGGGAGGGCCGCGGAGGCGCAGTCGCGCAGCAGCCGCAGGCTGTACATCGTTTCCGCGGCCGCCCCGATCGTCGCGGCCACGCGGGTCCGAGCGAGATCGTCGGCGGTGAAGTGAATGCGCAGCACCGAGCATCTCCCATGGCTGTCCGCTCTGGCGCCACTTGATCGCCGACCGCAGTCTGTGCCCCTGCCCTCGGCTCCGTCCAGGACCTGTTTCAGCCAAGGTTCGCAACTTCCGGTAGCGGATTGCGGGATGAGCGCCTCCACAGCCCTCCACCGCCCTCACGTTTATTGCGATCTCGCGTTCGTTTTTTGCGCAGGATCATAGACTTCCTCCATGTGGAGTCGTAGCGTCCCGGGTTGAGCCACTTCCGCTCTCCGCCGATCGAGCCGCAAGGACGTGCGTGCCCGTGCCCCAGCCCCCGCAGAGCCATCCCCCGACGCCCGAGCAAGTCCGCTCCCTCAGGCGGCGGGCCAGCGCCGCCTTCCTGGCCCTCTCCCTCACCGGGACCGCCGCCCTGACCGCCCTGACCTTCGGGGCCGCCCCCGCGGCGCACGCCGCCGGGGTGCCCGCACCTTCGCCGATCGGCATAGCCGGGCGGGGTGCGAGCGTGCCGTTCACCGAGCTGGAGGCCGAGTACGCGGCCACCAACGGCACGTTCATCGGCCCCGACCGGCTCTACGGGAACCTCCCCTCGGAGGCGTCCGGCCGGCAGGCGGTGACGCTGAACTCCGTGGGCCAGTACGTCGAGTTCACCCTGACCAAACCCGCCAACGCGATGTCTCTGCGCTACAGCCTCCCGGACACCGGCGACGGGAAGGGGCGCGACGCGACGCTGGACGTACGGGCCGACGGGCAGTCGGTGAAGACCCTGCCCGTCAGCTCCACGTACAGCTGGTACTACGGCGGTTATCCCTTCAACAACAACCCGGGCGACACGAACCCGCACCACTTCTACGACGAGTCGCGCACCCTGCTGGGCACCACCTACCCGGCCGGAACCAAGATCCGCGTCCAGGTGACCTCGACCGCGCAGTCGCCCACCTTCACCATCGACCTCGCCGACTTCGAGCAGGTCGCCCCGGCCACCGGCAAGCCGGCCGGGGCGCTCGACGCCGTCGCCGACTTCGGCGCGGACCCGACCGGTGCCACCGATTCCACGGCCCGCATGCAGGCCGCCGTGGACGCGGGACAGGCCCAGGGCAAGACGGTCTACGTTCCGCCGGGCAGCTACACCCTCTACGACCACGTCGTCGTCGACGGGGTCACGGTGCAGGGCGCGGGCCCCTGGTACTCCGTCTTCGGCGGACGCGACCCGGTGAACCGCAACCGCGCCGCCGGCTTCTACGGAAAGTACGTCCCCGGCGGCGGCTACACGGGGCCGGTCCGGTCGCACGAGGCCAACGGACCGAGCAAGAACGTCACCCTGAAGGACTTCGCGATCATCGGCGACGTCCGCGAGCGGATCGACGACGACCAGGTCAACGCCCTGGGCGGGGCGATGTCCAACTCCACGGTGGACAACCTCTGGATCCAGCACGTGAAGGTCGCCGCCTGGATGGACGGTCCGATGGACCGGTTCACCATCCAGAACAGCCGCTTCCTCGACATGACGGCAGACGGCGTGAATTTCCACACGGGTGTCACGAATTCCCGTGTCACCAACACGTTCGTGCGCAACGCGGGTGACGACGGCCTGGCCTCCTGGCCGCAGGACAAGCCGAACACCAACATCAGCTTCGACCACAACACGGTCGTCCTGCCGATCCTCGCCAACAACATCGTCACCTACGGCGGCAAGGACTTCACCATCTCGGACAACGTCATGTCCGACACCATCAGCAACGGCGGCGGCCTGCACATCGCCAACCGCTACCCGGGGGTCAATTCCGGGAAGGGCACCGCGGTGGCCGGTACGATCACCGCCGCGCGCAACACCCTCATCCGCACCGGGAACAGCGACTTCAACTGGAACTTCGGGGTCGGCGCGATCTGGTTCTCCGGCCTGAACGAGGGTGTGCAGGGCGCCAGCATCAAGATCTCCGACACGGACATCCTGGACTCCTCGTACGCGGCGATCCACTCGATCGAAGGGCCGATCAGCGGAGTCGAGTTCATCAACGTCAACATCGACGGGGCCGGGACCTACGCCATCCAGGCGCAGTCCAACCTCTCCGCGAAGTTCACCCACGTCACCGCCAAGAACATCGCCCAGTCGGCCACCCCGATCCACAACTGCATCGGCGCCGGACTCCAGATCACCGATGGCGGCAGCAACTCCGGCTGGAACACCGGGCAGACCTGCACCGGCGTGTGGCCCGCGCCGGTATGGACCAACGGCGGTGTTCCCGGCAATCCGACCACACCTCCCACCACGCCTCCCACCACTCCCCCTACGACCCCGCCCACCACGCCGCCGACGACCCCGCCCACGACGCCTCCGACCACCCCGCCGAACGGCAACCTCGCCCAGGGCAGGCCCGCCACCGCCACTTCGGCCGTGCAGTCGTACACGGCGGCGAACGCCGTCGACGGGAACGCCTCCACCTACTGGGAGAGCAACGGGAACGCCTTCCCGCAGACCCTGACGGTGGATCTCGGCGACACCAGGCGGATCGGCAAGGTCACCCTCAAGCTCCCGCCCTCCGCCGACTGGGCCACGCGGACCGAGACCCTCTCGGTGCTCGGCTCCACCGACAACTCCGCCTGGTCCACGCTGCGTTCCGGCGCCGGGGTCACCTTCAACCCCGCCTCCGGCAACTCCGCGACGCTCAGCTTCGACGCGGCAGACGCCCGGTACGTGCGGCTGAACGTCACCGGCAACACCGGCTGGGCGGCCGGCCAGATCTCTGAGTTCGAGGTCTACGCGGCGTCCGACGGCACCCCGACGACACCGCCGACCACTCCCGCTCCGACCACCCCGGCGCCGACCACCCCGCCGGCCGGCTCCAACCTCGCGCAGGGCAAGAGCGCGACCGACACGACCCACACCCAGGGCTACGTGGCCGCCAACGTCACCGACGGGAACTCCGGCAGCTACTGGGAGAGCAACAACAACGCCTTCCCCCAGTCGGTCACCGTCGACCTCGGTGCCACCCGGACCGTCGGCAGGCTGGTGCTCAAGCTCCCCGCCTCCTGGGGCACGCGCGTCCAGACCCTCGCCGTGCTCGGTTCCACCGACAATGCGGCCTGGTCGACCCTCAAGGCTTCCGCCGCCTACACCTTCACCGAGGGATCCAACGCGGTGACCGTCACGCTTCCCGCGTCCGGCGTCCGCCACCTGCGCCTGACCTTCACCGGCAACAGCGGCTGGCCGGCGGGCCAGCTGTCGGAACTGGAGGCCTACGCCTCCTAGCGCGTCCGTACCACCGCACACCGACGACCGGCCCGGGCTCCCACCGGGCCGGTCGTCCGGGTGTGGGAGGGCCGCCCCCGGTCGGAGCCGGGGGAGGTCGGGGGCGTCAGTGGTTCGGGGCCGGGGTCTCTTCCCGGATCCCCCAGGGGGATCCGTACGCGGTGAGCAGGTCGAGGAAGGGGCGGGGCGGCAGGGCCTCGGGGCCGAGGACCCCGGATCCGGTCCAGATCCCGGCGGCGAGCAGCTCCAGGGCCACCACCGGATTGACGGCGGTCTGCCAGACCACGGCCTGGGAGCCGTACTCGCGCATCGACCACCGGTTGTCGACCACGTGGTAGAGGTACACCTCGCGGGGCAGGCCGTTCCGGGTGCCCTTGACCCAGGTCCCGGCGCAGGTCCGGCCGGTCATCCGGTCGCCGAGGGCCGCCGGGTCGGGCAGGCAGGCGGCGACCACGTCGCGCGGGGAGACGCGGACCGGGTTGCCGTCCTCGTCTCGGACGGTGACGGGCTCGGTGGAGTCCAGGCCGAGTGCGTGGAGGGTCTTGAGCTTGCCGATGAAATCGTCGCCGAGGCCGTACTTGAAGGTGACGCGGCGGGCTCCGACCCAGCGCGGGACGAGGAGGACCTCCTCGTGCTCCACGTTGACGCACTCGACGGGGCCGATGCCCTCGGGGAAGTCGAAGACCTCCGGCTCGCTGAACGGTTCGGTGGTGAACCAGCCGCGCTCTCGCTCGTACACCACCGGAGGGTTCAGGCACTCCTCGATCGTGGTCCAGATGTTGAAGGACGGGGCGAAGTCGTAGCCCTCGACGGTCAGATCGGCCCCGTCCCGGATGCCGATCTCCTCGATGTCGTCGAAGAGTTCATCGGCGGCGTAGCGGGCGAAGACGTCGGAGAGACCGGGCTCGACACCCATGCCGACGAGCGCGAGGCGGCCGGACTTCTCCCATTCGGCGGCCCGTTCGAACTGCTCGTCGCCGAGCTTCACCCCGCACGTGCCGTACGGATCCGCGGGGTGCGGGCGGGACAGGGACATGGCCATGTCCACGTAGTGGGCGCCGGCCGCCAGGGCGGCGTTGAACAGCGGCATCACGAACCGCGGGTCGGTGGCGTTCATCAGGACGTCGCACCGCTGCTCGGTGAGCAGCCGGGCGATCCCCTCCTCGTCGGAGGCGTCGGCGCGGCACGCGCCGAAGCGCTGCTCCGCCGCGCCGAGGGCGGCGACCGCTGCCTCGGCGCGGGCCAGGTCGTAGTCGGCGACGACGAAACGGTCGAAGAAGCCGCGGCGGGCGGCGATCTTGGCGATGGCGCTCCCGACGCCGCCGGCACCCACAAGCAGAACACGCATGACGAGGTCCTCTCTCGGTGGGGCGTGTGCCCCAGGGGGCTGATGGAACCGCCTGCCGCGAGTTAAGGTCAATGCCGTTGGCATAAGGGCACCGAAGGGTCCGGGAGGCGAGTCTGCGATGCCGAAGAACGTGGTTCCGGAGGAGGCCCGCCGCCGTCGGCGTCCCACCCGGCAGGGCACGGTGCTCTCCGAGCAGCTGATCGTGGAGACGGCGCTGCGGATGGTGCGGGAGCACGGAAGCGCGGGCCTGACCGCCCGGCGGCTCGGGGCCGCCCTGGGAGCGGACCCCAGCACCCTCTACCGCTACTTCGACGGCATGGACGGGCTCACCCTGGCCATCGGTGAGGAGCTCATCGGCCGGGCCCTCGCCGGCTGGGTCCCGGCCGGGGGCTGGCGCGAGGACCTGCGCTCCCTGGGCCTGCGCATCTACGGTGCCTACCTCGCCCATCCGCAGGCCGCCCTGCTGACCACGAGCCGGGTGACCGGGCGGCCTCGGGAGATCGCGGCCGACGAGGCCATCCTCGGCAGCCTGCGCGGTGCCGGGTTCGCGGACGAGGCGGCCGTCCGCATCTACCACGCCTACATCGACCAGTGCCTGGCCTTCGCGGCGCTCGACGCGGGATCGCTGGCGCTGGCGGAGCAGGCCCGGGAGTCCGACGAGGAGCGGTGGGAGTCGACGTACGCCCGCCTGCCGGCCGCGACGTACCCGAACATCGCCGCCACCGCCGGGCTCCTCGCGGCCCGGATGCCGCACAGTGCCTATCCGGTCGCGCTGGACATGCTGCTGGAGAGCGCCGCGCGTGAACTGGCCGCCGCTCAGCAGGTCTTCCGGTAGGGGAGGTCCGGGAGGTAGGTGTGCCAGTCGGACCGGGAGAGTCCGGTGCCGGCGCGGGTGCAGACGGACTCCGCGAGCCTGGCCGGAGCCACCTGGTGGGTGCGCACGGTGCTGTGTTCGCCCGCGCTGTGCAGGGTGCGGCCGTCGGAGGAGAAGGCGAGGGCGACGATCCCGTCGCCGGGGGTCGGCAGGGGTGATCCCAGCGGCCGGCCCGAGTCGACGTCCCAGAGCCGGAGCGTGCCCGAGGCGCCCGCCACGGCCAGGGTCCGGCCGTCCGGGGAGAACGCCAGGGCGGTGACGGCCTTGCCGGGGTCCCGGCCGATCGCGTCGAGTCCGACCGCGTCGACGCCGGGCGGGAGGGTGGCCAGGCGCCGCTCGGCCTCCCCGTCCCACAGGGTGACCCCGCCCGTCGTGTCGCCGACGGCCAGGCGCGTGCCGTCGGGGCTGTAGGCGATCACCCCGCCCTGTTCCGTGACGGGGCCCCGTTCGGTGCGGCGGCCGGTGGTGATGTCGAAGGTGTGCGCGGAGCTCGCGAGGAGGCGGCCGTCGGGGCGGACCGCGACCGGGGCGGACCGGTCGCTCCCCCGGCTGGCCGCGGAGGACATCCGGTCCTTCGTGAGGTCCTGGGGCCGGGTCCGGGCGCCGCTCGCCAGGTCCCGGACGTCCAGGGCGTCGACGCCCGCGCGCGTGGTGAGCAGGGAACGGCCGTCGGCTGAGACGGCCATTCCCGTGAGGGGCATCCGGGCGGCGAACGGCGGCTCGGGGTCCGCGGGGAGCGGGCGGGCCTGGTTTGCCGTGACGTCCCACAGGGCGGGCTCCTGGGAGCCCGTCCCGGTGTCCCGTGGGCCTTCCCCGCCTTCGGCGGCGTCGGTGCGGGCGTGGGCGAGGGTCCGCCCGTCGGGGGTGAGCGCCAGGAGGACGCGGCAGTCGTGTCCGGTGGGGGGCTCGCCGGATTCCGGTGCGGCTTTCGGGCAGTCGGCCGGCGGGGTGCGGGCGGTGCGCCGGCCGTCGGCGACGGCGTACGCCTCGACCCAGGTACTGGCGCCCTGCCTGCGGTCGACCGCGAGGGTCGTGGCGTCCGCGCTGAAGGTGCCCGTCGATGCCGGCTCGGGGTTCCAGTCCGGTGTCGTGGCCGGTCCGTAGGAGACCGCGCGCACCACGGTGTCCCCGATGCGGCGTTCGGTCAGGTACCGGATGACGCCGTCCTGCGGATCGATCCTGAGCTGGGAGGCGGCCCCGTTGGCGAGGGAGTACCGGAAGACCGGCCGTTCGGGCGCGGCGAGCCGCCACATCAGGATCTCCCGGCCGTCGACGGCCGCGGCGAACCGGCCGTCGGGGCTGGTGGTCGCCTCGGTCAGGCCGGGTTGGTCGATCCGGGCCGGTTCCCGGCCGGTGACCGGGTCCCACAGGCTCAGGCCGCCCGGCTCCCGGGCCAGGAGGACGGCGCCGTCGCCGGTGAACCGGAACGAGTCCACGGCGCAGGCGCCGGGCCGGGCGGCGGGCAGCTCCGTGCCCCGGGCCACGTCCCAGACCCGCAGGGGCACGTCGGCCCGTTCGAAGGAGCTCGCCGCGTCCCCTCCCCTGGCGCACAGGGCCAGGTGGCGTCCGTCCGGGCTCAGTGCCCACATCGGATGCCGCCCGGTCGGCACCTCCAGCAGCGTGCGGCCGTCCCGCGCGTCACGGAGCGAGAGCCGGCCGGTGGCACCGTCCATGTCCAGGTCGGCGACGATCTGTTCGGCGTCCGTCCAGGTGGTGGAGGCGCCGGCCGGCCGGGGCGCGGCGTCCAGTGGCTTCCCGGACGTCAGGTCCAGTCGGCGCACCCCGTCGTCGGATCCGGACTCCGTCTTCTCCCGGAGGCCTTGTACCAGGGCGGTGCGGCCGTCCGGGGAGATCCCGCGGAACAGGGAGTACGGGTCGAGGGGAAGCTCCGGTCCGAGCGCCGTTCTCTTCTTGACGTCCCAGGCGCGTGCGGAGTCCACGTCGACGGTGACCGCGGTCCGGCCGTCCGCGCTCAGGCGGACCGGGAGGGCCGGGTGGGAGTTCCAGGGGCCGGCCTCGTCCGGCACGTCGTAGGCGTCGGATTCGGCCTGGGCGGACGCCGCCAGCAGCGCCGACCGGGTTTCGGCGGTCTCGGCGATCCGCCAGGCGGCCACGCTCAGCCGCATCGCCAGCGCGGGGTCGGAGCTCCGCAGGCCCTGGGCCACGGCTGCCAGTTGGCCGGCGGACCGTTCCTCGCCCTGGGCCCGCCGGACCTCGGCGTCGACCCGCTGGCGGACGTTGTCGCGGCCCTGCTGCCAGGCCGTCGTGCTCGCCACCGTGAGGAGGACGAGGAGGAGGCCGACGACGGAGGTCACGCCGCGCCGGATCCGCCGGGTACGGGAGCGGGAGGCGAGGCCCGCACGCAGGAACTCCTGCTCCGCCGGGTCCAGTTCGGCGGAGCGGCCCGCGCCGTCGGCGAACGTGGCCTCGGCCTCGGCCAGTTCCCCTCCGCGCAGGAGCGCCCCGGTGTCGCGCCGGCGGGTCAGCCAGTTCTGGGTGGCCTGGGTCAGCCGGCGGTGGCGTCGCAGCCGTTCGCGGTCGGTGTCGATCCAGCCGCGCAGCCGCGGCCACGCGGTGATCAGGGCCTCGTGGGCCAGGTCCACGACGTCCCGGTCCAGGGTGACGAGCCGGGCCCGGGCCAGCCGGTCCAGCACGGCCGCCGCCTCGGCGGCCTCCGGCGAGTCCGGGGGCACCAGGGTGTCGCGGGGTACGGGCCGCCGGGTGTCGGGGGCTCCGTCGCCGGGGGTGATCAGGTTCAGCAGGAGGCGGCGCGCGACGGGGGCGCGGTCGGGCCCGAGCGCCTCGTACACCTCCTCGGCGGTCTGGGCGAGGGCTCCGCGCAGGCCGCCGGCCGCCTCGTGTCCGGCGAGGGTGAGCGTGCGCCCGCGGCGGCGCCGCCAGGTCTCCAGCAGGGCGTGGGAGAGCAGGGGCAGGCTGCCGGGTTCGCGGGTGACCTCTTCCACGAGCCGGGCCGTGAGGGCGCGTTCGACGGTGAGGCCGGCCGCGGCCGCGGGGCGGACGATCGCGCCGCGCATCTCGTCGGGGGTCAGCGGGCCCACGGGGAGGGTCGCGGCCCGGGCTGCCTCGGCCAGGGCGGGGTGGGCAAGGAAGTTCGCGTAGAAGTCGGCGCGCACGCCGAGCACCACGCGGATCCGGCTCCCGGGGTGGCGGGCGGCGAGGAGGCCCTCCAGGAACTCCCGGCGTTCGTCGGGGTCGGTGCAGAGGGTGAAGAGCTCCTCGAACTGGTCGACGATCAGCCAGGTCTCGCCTGCTCCGGCGGCCGGGGCGAGCACCGCGGCGTGGGTCCGCATCGGGTGTTCGCCGGGGGTGAGGACGCGCAGGGCCGCGGCGGGCGGCAGGGGCGGTGCGCAGCGGCGCAGCCGCGGGATGAGGCCGGCCCGCAGCAGGGATGACTTGCCGCTGCCGGAGGGGCCGAGGACGACGGCGAAGCGGTGTTCGGCGACCAGGGCCGCCAGTTGGTCGGTCAGTTGCTCCCGGCCGAAGAACACCGGCTCGTCCTCGGGTTCGAAGCGGGTCAGGCCCCGGTAGGGCGGGGTGTCGCCGCCCTCGGCGGCCAGTGCGCGCGAGGACATGGCTTCGGCCTCGGCCTGCGCCCGTGCCTCGGCTTCGGCCTCGCGCCATCGCCGTTCCCATTCCGTCCGGGCGGCGCCGCAGGCCTCGGCGTAGGCCAGGGTCACGGGCAGGCTCGGGAGCCGGTTTCCGGCGGCGGCCTGGGAGAGCGCCGTCACCGAATAGCCGGCCCGTGCGGACATGTCCCGGTAGGGGACGGAGCCGGCCGCGCGGCGCAGGGCGCGCAGTTCACCGGCGAACCGGGCGGACGGGCCGGCCTGTGGATCGAGTGCCTTCTCCGGCCTTCCCGCACCAGTGCCCATGCTGCTCCCCTCCCCAGGGATCAAGATCGTTTCCACCGTAAGCAGGGGGAACCGGCAGCCACAAGGGCTTCTTCGGCCAGGAAAACAATTGTTCAGCCGCCCGGATCGAGGCTGCTGAACAATCCGCGAGGCGGTGGACTGCTGCCGTACCCGGTCGCCGAGCGGCCCGGACGGCCCGCCCCGCCCACCCCTGCTTCTCCCCCTGGGGGCAGGCGGGGCCCGGGTCGGACCGGGCCCCTGCGACCGGCGTCACCACAACACCCCGCACCCATCGCACACACCGCGTACGTCACACACCCCTCGTACGCCACGTGCGCCACACGACGGGGCGGGCACCAAGGCTCCGGCCTCCGTGCCCGCCTTCCACAGGAGCAGAGTTGTTCATACGGACACACACGCCTCGACGCGCCGCAGGGGCCCTCGCCCTCGCCACCGCCGTCGTCGCCCTCAGCACCGGTCTGGCCGGCCCCGCAGGGGCGGCTTCCGCCGCCTCCCCGGCACCGAGCGCCCCGGCCGCCGCCGCGGACACCCCCGTGACCGTCACACTGATCACCGGCGACCGGGTGACCGTGAACGGCAGCGGCGCCGTCCTGCGCTTCGAGCCCGGCAAGGGCCGTGAGCGGGTACCGGCAGAGATCGAACGCGTCGACGGCCACACGCTGGTCCTGCCGGCCGACGCCCGGGCCCTGCTGGCCTCCGGCAAGCTGGACCGGCGCCTCTTCGACGTCACCACGCTGGCCGACCCGACCCTGCGCACACTGCACCGCGGCGGACTCGGCCTGATCGTCCAGTACGAGGGCGCCGCCCCGGCGGCACGCACGGAACTGCGGTCCGCCAGCGGCAACGGGGCGAAGCACGACCTCCCGACCGTCAACGCGGAAGCCGTCGTGGCCTCGCCCGCTGACGCCACCAAGGTCTGGGAGGCCCTGACGACGCCCACGGCGCGCGGTCTGCGGGCCGCCGACGCCGGTATCGGCAAGGTCTGGCTGGACGGCGTGCGCAAGGCGAGCCTGGACAAGAGCACGAAGCAGATCGGCGCCGACCGGGCCTGGCAGGCCGGGTTCGACGGTACGGGCGTGAAGATCGCCGTCCTGGACACCGGCGTCGACAAGACCCACGCGGACCTGAAGACCCAGGTCGTCGGGGAGAAGAACTTCTCCGACTCCCCCGACACGGTGGACCGCGTCGGCCACGGCACGCACGTGGCCTCCATCGCGGCCGGGACCGGGGCCGCGTCCGGCGGAGTCCTCAAGGGCGTCGCGCCCGGCGCCAAGGTGATCAGCGGCAAGGTGCTCGACGACCAGGGCTACGGCAGCGACTCCGCGGTCATCGCCGGCATGGAGTGGGCCGTCGCCGAGGGCGCGCACATCGTCAACCTCAGCCTCGGAAGCCGGGACTTCCCGGGCGTCGACCCGGTCGAGGCCGCCGTCGACCGGCTGTCGGCGGAGAAGGGCGTCCTGTTCGCCATCGCCGCGGGCAACGACGGCCCCGGCGAGTCCACGGTCGGCTCGCCCGGCAGCGCCGACGCCGCCCTGACCGTCGGCGCCGTCGACTCCAAGGACGTCCTCGCGGACTTCTCCAGCAGGGGCCCGCGCGTCGGCGACGGCGCCGTCAAGCCCGACCTCACCGCGCCCGGCGTCGGCATCACCGCGGCGGCCGCACCGGGCAGCAAGCTCGACACCGACCCCGCGGCCCAGCACCCCACCCCGGGATACCTGAAGCTCAACGGCACCTCCATGGCCACCCCGCACGTGGCCGGAGCGGCGGCGCTGCTGAAGCAGAAGAACCCCGGCTGGACCGGGACCGAGCTCAAGGGCGCGCTGACCGCGTCCGCCAAGGACGGCGGGACCGGCGTCCAGCAGCAGGGCACCGGCCGCGTGCAGGCGGACAAGGCCCTCACCCAGACGGTGATCACCGAGCAGGCGTCGGTGTCCCTCGGCACGGCCCAGTGGCCGCACGCCGACGACAAGCCGCTCACCAAGAAGATCGCTTACCGCAACCTCGGCAAGACCGCCGTCACCCTCGACCTCACGGTGACCGGCACCGACTCCCACGGCAAGCCCGCCCCGGCAGGGTTCTTCGCACTCGGCGCCAACAAGGTGACCGTGCCCGCGGGTGGCCGGGCCGAGGTCGCCCTGACCGCCGACACCCGGCTCGGCACCGTCGACGGAAACTTCTCCGCCTACGTCACCGCCACCGGCGGCGGCCAGACCGTGCGCACCGGCGCGGCGGCCGTCCGTGAGGCCGAGGCGTACGACGTCACCGTCACGACGGTCGACCGCGACGGCCGCCCCGCCCGCGAGTTCTCCCACTCCCTGTTCGGAATCGGCGGCGCCGCCGACGGTATCTGGGAGGGCATCAGCAACGAGACCGGCACCCGCACCCTGCGCCTGCCCAAGGGCACCTACGCCCTGCACGGCGCCGTGTACCAGGACGGCTCGGACCTCACCAAGGGCGTCGACTGGCTGGTCCAGCCCCGGCTGGAGGTCGCCGGCACCACCAAGGTCACGGTCGACGCGCGCACCGCGAAGCCGGTGGACATCACCGTTCCCGGTCTGGCCACGGCCGACTTCGCCCTGCCGTACTACCAGCAGACGGTCGGAGACGGCCACCTCGGCAACGGCTGGGTCCTGCCCAAGGGGTACACCGGGTTCCGCTCCGCCCACATGGGGCCGGCCGTGACCGACGGCTCGCTCACGCAGAGCTGGCTGGCCACCTTCATCAAGGACCCGGCCACCCAGTACAACGTCGCCCTCGGCGGCCCGACGAAGCGTCTCGCGACCGGCTACACCCGGCACGTGAAGGCGAACCAGCTGGCGAAGCTCTCCGTGGAGATGGGCGCGTCGGCCCCCGGCAAGTCCGGCTACGCCTACGCCGCCCCCACCCTGCCCGGCATGTCCCAGGGCGACTTCTTCGGGGCCGTCCAGCCCGCCCGGAGCACCCGTACGCTCTTCCTCTCCGCCCTCGACGGTGCGACCTGGCGCAGCGGGTTCTGGCAGCTCGGCGCCCCGAACGCGGACGGTGACCAGCGCGTCGAGGCCGATCAGGCCTCCCTGCAGCCGAAGCGCTACGCGGCGGGCTCCACCTACCGCGAGACCTTCAACACCGGGGTCTTCGGACCGGTCCTGGGCAAGGGCGTGGGTGTGTTCCGCAGCGCGCCCGACCCGGAGACGGGCAAGCAGACCATCACCGGCGCGGTGCCCCTGTTCAGCGACGGCGCCGGCCACGCGGGCTCCTCGGCGCTCACCAAGACCGTCACCACCCTGTACCGCAACGGTGTCAAGGTCGCCGGGAACGAGGACCCGCTGAGCGGCTGGGAGCCCTTCACGGTCGACGGCGCCGACGCCCAGTACCGGCTGACCACCTCCGTCGAGCGGGACCGGAACGTCTCCGCCGTCTCCACCCGCATCGACACGAGCTTCACCTTCCGCTCCCGCCAGGTCGCCGCCCACACCGCGCTCCCGGTCTCCACGGTGCGCTTCCGCGCCCCGCTCGACATCGCCTCCCGCGCCCCGGCGGGCAAGACCACGCGGATCCCCGTGACCGTGCAGGGCTCGGCCTCCGGGAAGAACCTCAAGACGCTGACGGTCTCCGTGAGCGAGGACGGCGGCACGACCTGGAAGCGCGTCACCGTCACCGACGGCGCGTTCTCCGTCCGCAACCCCGCGAAGGACAAGGGGATCTCCTTCCGGGCCCAGGTCACCGACAAGCAGGGCAACGTATCCGAGGTCACGGTCATCAACGCCTACCTGGGCAAGTGATCTCCCTTCTTTGAACCCGGACCGCTCCACCCCGCCCCGCCCCGCCCCGCGGCGTCGGGAGCGTGTGCGGGGCGGGCGGGCCCGTCTCGGTATCGCGTCCCGGCGTGCGACGGCGCGGTCGGAGAGGATCC
>NZ_JBHXKA010000136.1:0-21714 GCF_042722885.1 Streptomyces sp. NPDC058401 | reverse complement strand
TCCGGGGGCCGGTGGGCCCGCGGACGCCCCGCCCGGGGCGCACCGGAGCAAAGGGGAACCCGTACATGGCACGGATGCCGTTGACCGACCGGCGCAGGCAGCTGACGGAGGCGGCGATCCGCGCGATGACCCGTGACGGGGTGTCCAGGACCACGACCCGGTCCATCGCCGCCGAGGCGGGCGTCTCCCTGAGCGTCTTCCACTACTGCTTCGACTCCAAGCAGGCGCTGCTGGAGTCGGTCATCGAGACCATCACCGCGCACTACGTCACCCTCGTGAAGGCCGCGATCGTGCCGAGGCCCACGCTGCGGGAGACCATCCGGGCCGGGTTCCAGGCGTACTGGGACCACGTGGCGGCCAGCCCAGGCGCGCACATGCTCACCTACGAGCTCACCCAGTACGCGCTGCGCCGGCCGGAGTTCGGGCACCTGGCGCGCAAGCAGTACGAGTCCTACTGCGATACGTACACCGAGCTGCTCGAGGAGCTGCGCCGGATCACCCCCTTCGAGCTCACCGTGCCGGTGAGCGTGCTGGCCCGCTATCTGGCGGCCATGACCGACGGGGTGACCCTGAGCTTCCTGGTCCTCGGCGACGAGCAGGCGGCCGCCGGGATCCTCGACATGGTCACCGATCACGTGGCCGGACTGGCCGTGCGGGCGAACTGATTGCCCCTCAGGCAGCCACCCGGAAGCCGATGTTGGAGGTGGAGCTGTCGGGGGTGTTGGAGCTGCGGGCGGCGACCCGGTAGCGGTTGCAGTACGAGTCGTGGCAGAGGAAGGAACCGCCGCGCATCGCCCGCGAGGGGTGCCCCGGGGCGAACGGGTCCGCGCTCCACTCCCACACGTTGCCCACCGTGTTGTACAGCCCGTGGCCGTTCGGCCGGTACGACTTCACGGGCACGGTGCCCAGCTGGGGTCCGGTGGGGCCGTCGGGGAACTCGCCCTGCCAGATGTTCAGCATCGTCCGTCCGCCCGGGGCGAGTTCGTCGCCCCAGGGGTAGCGGCGCTGCTCCAGGCCGCCGCGGGCCGCGTACTCCCACTCGGCTTCCGTGGGCAGCCTGGTGCCCGACCAGGCGCAGTAGGCGGTCGCGTCGTTCCAGGAGACGTGGACCACGGGATGGTTCTGCCGGGAGGCGATGGAGGTACCGGGCCCCTCGGGGTGCTTCCAGTCGGCGCCGGACACCGCCCGCCACCAGGGAACCCCCTCCACGGCCGGCGCCGTGGCGGCGGGTCCGGCCCCGAGCAGACCGGCGAAGACGAAGGAGAAGCCGAAGTCCTCGGCTTCCGTGACGTGTCCGGTGGCCTTCACGAAGGTGGCGTACTGGGCGTTGGTCACCGTGGTCGGCGCGATCCGGAAGGGAGCCACCTCCACCTCCCTGACCGGGCCCTCCCCGTCCGCCGGGAACCCGTCCGCGTCCTCGGTGCCCATGAGGAACCGGCCCCCGGGCAGGTCGAGCAGACCGCGTACGGGCCGGGGCGCGGGGACCGGCGGCGCGGCGAGCAGGGTGAGGGCGCCGGCCGGGGAGTCGTGGCCCGGGGTGCAGCAGGAGGGGTACGAAGAGGACACGGAGGCTCCGGTGAACGTGCGGGATGGATGCGGTCCGGCCGGGCGCGCAGTGGTGCGCCCGGCCGGAGGTCTGGGGCCCAGGTCGGCTGGCGGCTAGCCGACCCGGTCGGCGGCGAGCTGGGCGGCCAGGGCGGGGATGCCCAGGTTCCGTTCCTGCGTCGGAGTGGCCTGGTACAGCTTGTTGACCAGCTGATGGGGGTCGGCGGCGAGGTCGTAGTACTCCCGGAAGGTGACCTCTCCGGTGCCGGACACCGTGCCGTTGGCGTCGGTGTGCAGCTTGTAGTACTCCACGTACTGCTTGTCCTTGGCCACGTAGGAGGACCAGGTGCGGTGGTCGGCGCCGGTGCCCTTCTTCCACCATTCGACGAGCAGGTGGTCGCGGCTGTACGAGCTCAGCAGCGAGCGGCCGTCCTGCGGGGTGTTCGGGGTGATCCCGGCGGCGTCGAGGATGGTGGGCGCGATGTCGATGTTGGCGACGATGCGGTCGTCCACCGTGCCGGCGCCGAGGCCCGCGGCGGGCCAGGAGAGGTAGAACGGCACCTCGTGGGCGGGGCTGTAGGGCACCGACTTGGCGGTCCAGCCGTGGTCGGCCCAGCCGAAGCCGTTGTCGCCGATGTAGATGACGAGGGTGTTGTCGAGCTGCCCGGTGGCCGCCAGCTTGTCCTTGAAGGCCTGGACGGCGTCGTCGACCGAGAGGAGCACGCGCAGCTGCTCCGCGCGGATGCGCTGGCCGTCCTCCAGGGTGCCGGTGGCGTCCTGGATGTAGGGCGGCTTGTCGCTGCGGTCGGCCTCGGTGACGGAGGGGCGGCCGTTCCACGCGGGTACGGGGGTGCCCGCGTACTTGGCCTCGGGCGTACGGGGTCCGTGCGAGGCGTACGGGGTGACGTAGGCGAACCAGGGGCGGCTGTCGGTGGCCGCCTTGTCCAGGAAGCTCAGCGTCCGGTTCTTGATGATGTTCGTGGTGTAGCCGTTGATCGTCTGGACCGTCCCGTTGACGTTCCACTTCGCGTCGACGTATCCGGGCTGGAGCAGCGAGAAATCCTCGAAATGCGGGGGCGCGTCGGCAATGTTCCAGGAATTGAGGTATTTGCCGAAGAGACCCGTGCGATATCCGGCCTGCTTCAGATAGCGCTGGACGGTGGTGTTCTGGTCCAGGGAGGCGGAGGCGGCGTTGTTGCGGACCCCGTGATTGTGGGCGTAGCGGCCGGAGAAGACCGAGGAGCGGGAGGGTGCGCACAGGGGGGTGGTGACGTGGCCGTGGCTGAACTTCACGCCGTGGCCGCCGAGCCAGCCGATGGTCTTCTGAAGTGCCCAGTCGGTCTGCTTGGGCTGGTCGTCGGTGACGATCAGAAGGATGTTCGGGCGGGTCACGGACGCCGCCGCGGGGGCTGCCGCCGCCTGGCCGATCGCGGGCACGGTGGCTGCGGCCGCGGCCGCAGCGGTGCCGGCGATGAAGCCTCTCCGGCTGACCTGCGTGCGGACTCTCTTACTCATGGGTATTTCCTCCAGCTCTCCGAAGGGGCGCCCTTTTGCCTGAAAAGGGACGTGGCGGCCACTGCCATGCGGAGAGCGTAAAGCGAGGGGAATACGCATTCCATGTACGGAGTATGAAATGACGTCAGCCGGTGACGCGGGGCGTCAGCCCAGGACCGGATGGGCTTCCGGATGCTGGTCCCACCAGGCCCGGTGGAAGGGGTGGTTGTCCACATTGGCCAGGTACGCGTGGGCGGCCGACCGGTAGAACTGTTCCGCCTGCTGCGCCGAGACCGTCGTGCGGTTCCAGGCGAGCCTGATCCGCCCCGTCATGGGTGCGCCGATGAGGGGGCGCATCACCGTGCCCGCCACGGCCGGGGCGGTCGGCTGGCTCAGCGAGATCGCGCGGCCCGCCGAGACGAGGTCGTAGTGCATCATGCGGTCGGTGATCCGGTAGCGCAGCGAGGGGACGAAGCCCGCCTTCGCGCAGGCCTCGATCAGCGCCTCGGGACCTCCGTCGTCGTCCTCCAGCAGGGTCATCCACTGCTCCTCGGCGAGGTCGGCGAGGTCGACGGCCTCCAGCCGCGCGAGCGGGTGGCGGGCCGACATCCGGATGCAGAAGGGCTCCTTGGGGACCAGGGTGCGCGCCGTCACTCCGGCCGGCAGCGGCACCTCGTGGTCGTTCACCTCTCCGTACACGATGACGTCGTAGCGGCCCGCTCCGAGCATCCGCACGAGGGCCGTCACCGAGTCCTCCAGGTACACGGAGACCTCCCGGCCGGGCAGCGCCAGATCCTGACGTGCGATCAGACCGTCGACCAGCACGAGCAGGATGCAGCCCAGCCGGAGCGGGGCCCCGGCCGTCAGGGCCCGTGCTTCCGCACCGAGGGCGTCCATCTCGCTGAGCACCCGGCGCGCCTTGGCCAGCACGAACTGGCCCAGCGGGGTGGGTTCGACCCCGAGCCGGCCCCGGACGAAGAGCTCGCCGCCGGCGACCCGTTCGATCCGGCGCAGCTGGGCGGAGAGCGCCGGCTGGGAGACCCCGAGGATCCGCGCCGCGCCCCCCAGGCTTCCTGTCTCCGCTATCTGGCAGACGGCTTGCAGATGTCTCAGCTCCAGCTGCATGCGGGCAGCTTACGCAGCGCCCTCCGCCGGCACCATAACGCCGGTCTTATGTCGGCAGGGATGTCCCGATCTGGTCATGGACACGCCCATACTCGGCCGCGAACACCCAGACCGCCTTTCTCATCCCTCCCCGCCCCATCCCCCCACACGATCGGAGTGGACTCTTGCAGCCCACCAGATGGATGGCCGCCCTCGCGGCCATGGTGCTGACCACGGGCCTCGCCGGCACGCTGGCCACCACCGCCACCGCCTCGCAGAACTCGGATCCGGTCCCGGCCCCTTCTGCCGAACGGGCGGTCGCCGCGGCCGACGCGGCCGTGCGCAGCGGGCTCGACAGCCTGGTCAACTCCCCGCAGCAGCAGTACGACCGGCGCCTGGTCACCCCCTGGGTGAAGGACCTCTACTCGGTCGCGTACGAGCGCAGCTACCGCGGCCTGCCGGTCGTCGGCGGCGACGCGGTCGTCCTCGCCGACGGCGAGGGCCGGGTGCGCGCCCTGCAGTCGGCCTCCGCGACCGTGATCGACGTGGCCACCACCGCGTCGGTCTCGGCGCAGGCCGCCGAGACCGTCTCGCGCGGCCGGCAGGTCAAGACCGACAAGGTGGAGAGCAGCCGGCTCGTCGTCAAGCTCAAGGACGACAAGGCGGTGCTGGCCTGGGAGACCGTCCTGACCGGGCGGACCGCCAAGGCTCCCAGCAAGCTCCACGTGTTCGTGGACGCCCGTACCGGCAAGGTGCTCGACACCTTCGACGAGGTGGTCGCGGGCAGCGGCAACAGCAAGTGGAACGGCCCGAACCCGCTGACCATCGACACCACGGCCTCGGGCGGCACGTACTCCCTGCGCGACCCGAACCGGACCGGGCTGAGCTGCGCCGACTACAGCTCCGGCACGGTCTTCTCGAAGTCCTCCGACTCCTGGGGCACGGGCAACCCGACCTCCAAGGAGACCGGTTGCGTGGACCTGATGTTCGCTGCGCAGAAGCAGTGGGACATGCTGAGCCAGTGGCTCGGCCGCAACGGCGTCAGCGGCAACGGCCGCAGCTTCCCGGCCAAGGTCGGCCTGAACGACGTCAACGCGTACTGGGACGGCAGCTCGGTCAGCATCGGCCACAACAACGCCAACGAGTGGATCGCCGGCGTGGACGTGGTGGCCCACGAGTACGGGCACGCCATCGACACCAACACCCCGGGCGGCACCAGCGGCCAGGAGTCCGGGCTCGGCGAGGGCACCGGTGACATCTTCGGCGCGCTGACCGAGGCGTTCATCAACGAGCCCTCCCCGTACGACACTCCGGACTACACCGTCGGCGAGATGATCAACCTCGTGGGCAACGGTCCGATCCGCAACATGTACAACCCGCCGGCCGTCAACAACGACCCCGCGTGTTACAGCTCCTCGATACCGAACACCGAGGTGCACGCGGCCGCCGGTCCCCTGAACCACTGGTTCTACCTGCTCGCCGAGGGCACCAGCCCGGGCGGCGGCAAGCCGAACAGCAGCACCTGCAACCAGACCACCCTGACCGGGGTGGGCGTGCAGAACGCCGGCAAGATCTTCTACGGCGGCATGCTGCTGAAGACCTCCAGCATGTCCTACAAGAAGTACCGGACGGCGACGCTCAGTTCCGCCAAGTCGCTGGACACCACCTGCAACCTGTTCAACAAGACCAAGGCCGCCTGGGACGCCATCAGCGTGCCCGCCCAGTCCGGTGACACGACCTGCACCCCGAGCGGCCAGAACAGCGACTTCTCGCTGGCGCTGAACCCGTCCTCGGGCACCGTCCAGCAGGGCGCCTCGGCCACCACCACGGTCGCCACCGCCATCTCCACGGGCACGGCCCAGCAGGTGACCCTCACCGCCTCCGGCCTCCCGGCCGGTGTCACCGCATCCTTCAGCCCGGCCACCGTGCAGTCCGGCCAGTCCTCGACGCTGACGCTGACCGCCTCCTCCAGCGCGGCTCCCGGATCCTCGACCGTCGTGGTCAAGGGCCAGGGCACCAGCCTCTCGCACACCGTCGACTACGCGCTCACCGTGGGCGGTACCACGCCCCCGCCCGGCGCGCCCAACATCGACGTGGCCGCCGTCCAGGCCCACCTGACCCAGCTGAACACCATCGCCTCCCAGAACGGCGGCAACCGCCGTGCGGGCAGCGCCGGTTACACGGCCTCGGTGGCGTACGTGAAGGGCAAGCTGCAGGCCGCCGGCTACACGGTGACCGAGCAGAACTGCACCTCGTGCACCTACCCGTCGAACAACCTGATCGCCGACTGGCCCGGCGGCCCCGCCGACCAGACGATCATGTTCGGCGCGCACCTCGACAGCGTCTCGGCGGGTCCCGGCATCAACGACAACGGCTCGGGCTCCGCGACCCTGCTGGAGAACGCGCTCGTCCTCGCCCAGAAGAACCCCACGATGACGAAGCACGTGCGCTTCGCCTGGTGGACCGACGAGGAGCAGGGCCTCAACGGCTCGAAGTTCTACGTCAACCAGCTCAGCAGCACCCAGAAGTCGGCCATCAAGGCCTACTACAACTTCGACATGGTCGGCTCGACCAACGGCGGCTACTTCATCAACAACGTCAACTCCACGGCGGCCGCCCCGCTCAAGGCCTACTGGACCTCGCTGAACCTCGCTCCCGAGGAGAACACCGAGGGCCAGGGCCGCAGTGACGACTACTCCTTCCAGCAGGGCGGCATCCCCACCTCCGGCTACGCCGCCGGTGCCAGCGCCCGCAAGACCTCGGCGCAGGCCACGAAGTGGGGCGGCACCGCGAACGCGGCGTACGACTCCTGCTACCACTCCTCCTGCGACACCACGAGCAACATCAACGCCACCGTCCTGGACCGCAGCGCCGACGGCGTGGCCTACACGGTCTGGAACCAGGCCGTCGGCGGCACCACCCCCGGCCCGGACTTCTCGATCAGCGCCTCCCCGGCCACCGGCAGCGCCGCCCAGGGCGGCAGCACCAACTCCACGATCAACACCGCGACCGTCAGCGGAGCCGCCCAGACCGTCGCCCTGTCGGTGACCGGCGCCCCCGCCGGCACCACGGCCTCGCTGAGCCCCTCCTCGGTCCAGTCGGGCAGCTCCTCGACCCTCTCCGTCCAGGTCGGCGCGAGCACCGCGCCCGGCACCTACACCCTGACCGTCACCGGCGCCGGCTCGGTCAGCCACACCACCACCTACACCCTGACCGTCACGGGCACCGGCCCCTCCTGCACCCCGCGCCAGCTCGTCGCCAACGGCGGGTTCGAGAGCGGCACCACCCCGTGGACGACCACCACGAACGTCATCACCAACCAGGCGGGCCAGACCCCGCACGGCGGCACCTACAAGGCCTGGCTCAACGGCTACGGCACGGCCCGCACGGACAGCGCCGCCCAGTCCGTGACCATCCCGACCGGCTGCTCCTCGTACCAGCTCGGTTTCTACCTGCACATCGACACCGCCGAGACCGAGAACACGGTCTACGACACCTTCACCGTCTCGGTGGGCGGCCAGACCCTGGCGAGCCTGTCCAACGTGAACGCGGCGGCCGGCTACCAGCTCAAGACGTACGACGTCTCCCAGTTCGCCGGGCAGACGGTCACGCTGAAGTTCCAGGGCCTGGAGGACGCCTCCCTGCAGACCTCCTTCGTCGTGGACGACGTCACCCTCCAGGTGAGCTGACGCCCCCGGCACCCTGAGCACCATCTGATCATCACCTGAGCACCACCCGGGCGGCACCCGCCCCGGCCCCACGGCCGGAGCGGGTGCCGCCCGGCCGTGTGCGGTGTATGCAGGAGGCATGGACCCCTTCCCGGCGCACCCCTCGACGCACCCCCGCTCCGGCAGGTTCCGGGAATCGCGCGCGGTGCTGCTGTCGGTCCCCTTCGCACTGATCGCCCTGGTCACGGTGGTCGACGTGCTGGCGCCGCCGGACGTGCACCTGGGTCCCTTCCTGGTGGCCGCCCCGGCCGTCACCGCCTCCTTCGCCGGGCCGCGCACGACCGGGTTCGTCGGCGCCGTGGCGGTCCTCGCCCAGGTGGGGGTGGCGATCGCGCGCACCTCCCTGACGGACCTCAACCACACCTTCCAGATCATCGCCCTCGTCCTGATCTCGGCCTTCGTCACCTTCTTCGCACACCTGCGCGAGGATCACGAGCGCCAGCTCACCCGATTGCGTTCCGTGGCCGTCGCCGCCCAGCAGGTGGTCCTACGACCGCTGCGCGACCGGATGGGCCCGCTGCGGATCGCCTCGGTGTACCTGTCGGCCGAGGCCGAGGCGCAGATCGGCGGCGACCTGTACGCGGCCGCCCGCACCGCCGACGGCACCCGGCTGCTCATCGGCGACGTCCGCGGCAAGGGCCTGGAGGCGGTCGGCGAGGCCGCGATCGTCCTCGGCGCCTTCCGGGCCGCCGCCCATCTGGAGGCCGACCTGCCGGGCCTGGTCGCCCATCTGGAGGCCGCCGTGGCCGCCGACCCGGACCGCGGCGCGGACGGCAACGGGGGCCCGGGCCGGCCGGAGGAAGGCTTCACCACGGCGGCGGTGCTCGACGTCCCCGACGAGGAGCCCGCCCTCCGGCTGATCAGCTGCGGCCACCCGCCGCCGCTGCTGCTGCGCGGGGGCAGCGTCATCCCCCTCCAGGTGGACCATCCGGCGCCGCCGCTGGGCCTGTCCGAGTTCGTGGACACCGGCTTCACCGCCCAGACCTTCGCCTTCGAACCGGGCGACGTGGTGCTGCTGTACACGGACGGCGTCATCGAGGCCCGCGACGCGTCGGGCGCCTTCTACCCGCTCCCGGAACGCGCCGCGAACCGCCCCGGCGACAGCCCGGAAGCCCTCCTGCGCCACCTGTGCGCAGACCTCCTCGCCCACACCCCGAACGGCTGCCTCGGCGACGACGCGGCCATGGTGGCCATCGAGCGCGTGGGCCACGGGGCCTGAGCGGGGCCCGTCCGGTGGACGGGCCCCGCGGTGTCAGCCGCCGTCGCGGACCGCGACGATGCCGTTGAAGACGCCGACGTAGGCCGTTCCGTCGGGGCCCAGGGTGATCGGGGCCCAGTTGTTGTCGTACAGCGGGCCGGTGCCCGTCAGCCGGCGCCAGCGGCGCTCGCCGGTGCGGAAGTCGACGGCCGTGAAGTACCAGGCGTCGATCCCCCAGATGTTCGGCTCCTTCTCGTAGAAGTAGAGCAGCCCGTTCGCGGTGGAGAGCTTCGGGACCACGGAGGGCGAGCGGATCGCGCTCTGCCAGACCGTGTCGCAGCCGCTGCCGTCGGCGCGGACGTCGATGCGGCTGACGCCGCCGACCACCGATTTGCCGAGGACCAGCGAGGTGACGTTCTCGTAGCCGTAGTTGTTCTCGACCACGATGCTGTTGCCCCAGGTGATCAGGGAGTTGTCGGTGGTCGAGGCGCCCGGTCCGAAGACGGGGACCTTGCACACCAGGCGCTGGCCCGCGGGGACGTCCAGGCCCCGCTTGAAGACCAGCACGTTCATCCGGTCGTCGGCGTTGTCGGTGATCGCGACGTAGCCGTTGCCGAAGAGGTCCGGGGTGGTGCCCGAACCCTGGTTGACCGAGCCGGGCTTGGTTCCCGTACCCCGGTCGTAGGTCTCGCGCCACTGCACGACGGGGGTGCCGTCGGCCGAGGCGGCGAAGCTGTACAGCGCGTGGTCGGTGACGATGGAGACGCCGTCCTCACCGACCGAGAACGAGTTCTGGATCTCCTCCCCCGGCAGCCGGATCGAGCGGATCACCGAGGTCTCCGGGTCCACGGTGCCGACCCGGCCCTGGCGGGTGACCCACCAGATGCGGCCGTTCCAGTCGGGCATCACCGAGGTGACCGGGTCACAGGTGCCGGAGGGCCACAGGTTGGTCCAGTCGACGCAGTCGTGCGGGACCTGGCCGGTGAGGTCCCAGTCGTTGTCGACCGTGAACTGCCAGCTGCCGTCCGGCTTCTGGGCGTGCGAGAGGCGCAGGACGTGCTGGCGGGAGTCGGCCAGCACCGCCCGGTCCTGGTTGTCCAGGTAGAAGTAGGCGCCGCCCGAGGTGTCCTTGAAGATCTTCGAGAAGTCGAGCGAGGTGATCGCCTGGACCGTCGAGGAACGCTGCGGGAGCTGGTGTTCCGCGAGCGTGGCGAGGGTGCGGGGGTCCAGCAGCTTGACCTTGAAGCCGCCGAAGGTGCCGCACACCGTGACCAGCCGGCCGCCCGAGTCGAAGGTGGCGGTGGCGCATTCGCCGCCGAGGGCGGCGATCTTCTCGCTGGTCACCTTCGGGTTCTTGCCGAGGGGTCCGGACCAGGGCGAGGTGGCGCTGCCCGCCGCGTCGGAGTGCATGCCGCTGCGGCCGTTGGGCGCGAGGTAGGGGTGCTGCGGCGGCGCTTCGCCGGGCAGCGGCGCCGCCACGGCCGGGGCGCCCTCGTAATGGCTGACCAGGCGGTGGCCCGGGGCCAGGGGTATCTCCTCGGCGGCGGCCGGCGAGACCCCGTACAACACCGCACATGCGGCGAGAACGGGTGCCACGGCGCAGTTCAGCGCTCTTCGGAACATCCGGACTTCCTCCCTTGTCCTCAGCTTTATTGACATTGCGTCTGACATCGCGCCGGGGCCAGACGCTAGATCGCACTGCCTGAGGAGTCCATGGAAGAGCCGGATGATTCACGAAGGCGCAACAGTTGATCAACTCGCCTTGTTTCAGGGCTTGAAGCCGCCGACCACGTTCGCCGTGGCCGAGACCCCGTTGTGAATGGTCTGCGCGAGGCTGCTGCTCGCGAGGTAGAAGCCGAGCAGGACGCAGACGAGCGCGTGCGAGAACTTGAGACCGCCACCGCGCAGGAAGATCCACGCGAGGACGAGGAGCAGGACGAGGACGGAGAGGGAGATCACCATCGGAACACCTCCTTAGGCGCCGTCATGGTGGCGCAGCCGGAGGGCCCTTCGGGCGAAACTCGTGTCCGCCAAACGGGTGTTGACGGTCCGTGACCGGCCTTCAGTCCTTGACGATCTCGCCCCAGTGGACCGTTCGCCCGCACCAGCGCCCGAGTAGCACGGCATCGTGCCCCACCGCCAGCAGGCCCGCGCCGGACTCCGCCCGGTACTCCTCCACCACGCCGACCAGCGCGGCGGTGGTCGACGCGTCGAGCATGGCGGTCATCTCGTCGCACACCAGCCAGCGCGGCCGCAGCACCAGCGCCCTTGCCACACAGGCCCGTTGCAGCTGGCCGTCGCTGACCTCGTGGGGCCGCCGCCCGAGCAGGTCCTCGCCCAGGCCGACCCGGTCCGCCAACGCGGGGACGGTGGAGTCGACTTCGCTACGCCGCCCAGTGGCCCGGAGCGGCTCGGCGACGAGCTCGCGCAGCGTGAGCCGGGGGTCCGCCGCCAGCCGGGGCTGCTGGAACACCATGCCGACCGAGGTGCGCAGGGCGCGCGGCGCCCGGTGCCGGAAGCCGGTCACGGCGCGGCCGTCGAAGGCCACGCTCCCCCGGTCGGGCCGGTGCAGCAGCGCGGCGACCCTGGCCAGGGTGGACTTGCCGCAGCCGCTGGGGCCGAGCAGCCCGAGGGAGTCGCCGGGGGCGAGGCGCAGGTGGGCTCCGCGCACGACGGGGGCCCGGCGGTCGTAGCCGGCGGTGATGCCGGTGAGCTCAAGCATGGTGGCAGGCCACCCCTTCGGTGAGCGGGGGCGGTTCGGCCCGGCAGCGGGAGTCGGCGCGCGGACAGCGGGCGGCGAAGGCGCAGCCGGGCGGGAGCGCGCCGAGTTCGGGCGGGGCCCCGGGGATCGGGGCGAAGGCACGCTCGGGGAGGGCGTCGAGGAGTCCGCGCGCGTAGGGGTGGCGGGGGCCGGGAGCCCCGAAGAAGGCTGCGGCGGGGGCCGTTTCCACGATGCGGCCCGCGTACATGACGGCCACGGTGTCGGCGATGCGATGGGCCGCCGCGAGGTCGTGCGTGATCATCAGCAGCGCCCGGCCGGCGTCCCGGGTGTGGGCGCGCAGCTCGTCGACGGTGCGGTGGACGAGGTCCCGGTCGAGGCCGGTGGTCGGCTCGTCGGCGAGCAGCAGGGGCGCGTCGCCGATCAGCGCGAGCGCGGTGGCGGCGCGCTGGGCGAGCCCGCCGGAGAGCTCGTGGGGGTACCGGTCGAGGTGGGTGGCGGGGAAGGAGGCCCGGCGGGCCGCCGCTTCGGCGGCCTCCCGCAGTTCGGCCCGGGCGGTCCCGGTCAGTTCGCGGACCGTCTCCTCCAGGTGGGAGCGGATGGTGCGGACCGGGGTGAGGTGCGCGGCGGGGCTCTGCGGGACGAGCGCGACGCGGCGGCCCCGGATGCTCCGGGCGAGGGTGCGCTCGTCGAGGGCGAGCAGGTCGGTCCCGTCGGCGAGCCGGGCCGCGCCGGCGGTCTCGGCGTTGCCGGGGAGCAGGCCGAGGAGGGCGGAGGCGAGCACGGACTTGCCGCAGCCGCTCTCGCCGACGAGGGCGAGGCATGCGCCGGGGGCCAGGGCGAGGGTGGCGTCGGTGACGGCCGCGACGTACCGGCCGCCGCGCATGCGGAAGCGCACGGAGAGCCGGTCCAGCGCGAGCACGGGCCGGTCGGAGCCCGGCGCGGACACGGACGCGGACGCGGGCTCCGACTCCGACGCCGACGACGCCGACGTGGACACCGAAGCCGAAGCCGGCGGGACAGGGGTCTTCACAGGCTCAGCTCCGAGCGGCGGCGGGGGTTGAGGCGCTCGCGCCAGGCGCCCGCGAGACCGGCGATCGCCAGGGTCGGGACGATCAGCAGGAGCCCGGGGAAGAGCGTGGGCCACCAGTCCCCGGCGAGCAGCGAACCGCGGGCCGTCTGGACCAGGTTGCCCAGGCTCGCCTGGTGCGCCGGCAGGCCGAGGCCCAGGAAGGACAGGGCGGACTCGTGCCACATGGCGTGCGGGACCATCAGCACGGCGGCGAGCCCGGCCTGCGGCAGGACTCCGGGCACGAGGTGGCGTACGGTGACCCGCCACCGCGAGGCGCCGCCGGAGACGGCCGCGTCCAGGTAGGGCCGCGAGCGGAGCGAGAGCACCTCCGCGCGGACGATGCGGGCCGTGGACAGCCAGTGGGTCAGGGCCACGGAGACCACCACCGGCCACACCCCCGGCCGGAACATCGCGACGATGAAGATGCCGAGCAGCAGGTGCGGCACCGAGGACAGGGCGTCCACCACGCGCATGAGGAACCGGTCCGGCCAGCCGCCGAGCGCTCCGGCGAGCGCGCCGACCGCCGTGCCGACGACGGTGGCGACCAGCGCCGCCACCAGCCCGACCAGCAGCGAGACCCGCAGCCCGTACACGCAGCGCAGCAGCAGGTCGCGGCCCACGTCGTCGGTGCCGAAGGGATGGGCCCAGGAGGGCGGCAGCAGCCTTGCCGACAAGTCGACTGCCTGCTGGTCCAGTTGGACCAGAGGCGGCACGAGGAGCACGGCCAGTGCGATCAGTACGACGATCACCGCCGAGGTCCGCACCCGCAGGTTCCGCGTGGAGCTCCGGCCGCGGCCGCGGGAGCGCCAGCGCAGGGGCGTCGCGAGGGGCGTCGCGAGCGGAGCCGCGGTCGGCGTAGCGGTCGGCGTAGCGGTCGGGTCAGCCATCGAAGCCCACCCTCGGGTCGGCCAGTCCGTAGAGCAGGTCGGACAGCAGGTTCCCGGCCAGTACGGCCGCCGTGGCCAGGACGGTCAGCGCGGCCAGCAGCGGGAAGTCCACCGAGGTCGCGGCCTGCACGGTGGCCGCGGCGATGCCGGGCCAGCTGAAGACGGTCTCCACGAGCAGCGCGCCGGTGATCAGCTCCGGCACCCGCGACCCGATCAGGGTCAGCATCGGGAGCATGCCGGAGCGCAGCCCGTGGCCGAGCAGCACCCGCCGCTCGCCCAGGCCCCGTGCGCGGGCGCCCCGTACGGGGTCCTCCTCCAGCGCGTCGGCCACGCCCTGCCTGACGTACAGGAAGAACCAGGGCAGTTGGGAGACGCCGAGGACCAGCGCGGGCAGCACCAGGTGGCGGGCCACCTGCCCGGCGGTGACCACGTCGCTGCCGGCGTCGGTGAGGCCGCCGGACGGCAGCACGCCCAGGCGCACCGAGAAGAACCAGACGGCGAGCAGGCCCAGCCAGAAGGCCGGGGCCGCTTCGAGGGTGTAGGCGAGCCCGGAGACGGCCCGGTCCAGGCGTCCGCCCGGCCGGAGTGCGGCCAGGACGCCGAGCCCGGTGCCGAGCAGGACGGCGACGGCGAAGGCGCACAGCGCGAGCAGCGCCGACCAGCCGAGCCGCTGCGCGATGACGTCGGAGACGGGCTGGCGCATGACGGCGGAGGTGCCGAGGTCGCCGGTCAGCGCCGAGGTGAGCCACTCCCACCAGCGGGCGAGCAGGGGCTGGTCCACGCCGAGGTTGGCCCGCAGCTGGTCGAGCCCGGCCTGCGAGGCGGTGAGCCCGGCGGTGCCCGCGTAGGCCTTGACGGGATCGAAGGGGGACATGGCGGCGACCGCGAAGACCCCGAAGGTGACGACGAGCAGGACCGGCCCGGCGAACAGCATCCGCCGGCCCGCCATGCGCGCCATCGGCCCCCAAGGAACTCGGTGCAGAAAGTGGAGACGGTCCGGAAGGTGGAGACGGTCCGCAAGGTGGAGACGGCTCACTTCTGCTTCGGCTTCCAGCTCTCGACGTTCCACCAGGGGCCGGTCCCGAGGCCGTGGTCGTGGGGCTCGGTCTGGGTGGAGGGCCCGTCCCACCGGTCGCTCACCACGTAGAGGTGGTCGATGTGGGTGAGGTAGACGTAGCCCGGGTTCTTGACCAGCTCGCGCTGGACCGTGTCGTACGCGGCCTTGCGCACGGCCGGGTCCGAGCTGCGGCGGCCGTCGAGCAGTGCCTTGTCGACGGCCGGGTTGTCGTACCGGGCCATGTTGTTGAAGCCGTCGCCCGCGAGTGCGGAGTTCAGGGTCAGGTACTGGTCGAAGTCCGGGTCGGCCGGGGAGCCGCCGCCCGCGAGGACGGCGTCGGTCCGCATCCGGGGCTCGATGACCTCCCAGCTGCCGGACTCGGTGGTGACCTGGATGCCGGCCTTCTTGGCGTCGGAGGCGAAGGCGAGCGCGTGGTCCTGGCGGAGCTTGTCGCCGGTGGTGTACCAGAGCGGGAAGGCGGCGCGGACCCCCTTCTTGGCGCGGATGCCGTCGTCGCCGCGGATCCAGCCGGCCTCGTCGAGGATCTTCTCGGCCTCGGCCAGGTCGTGGGTACGCTCCGTGCCGGCGGCGAACCACGGACTGCCGGTCGGGACGGGCCCGTAGGCGGCCTTGCCCGCGCCTTCGAGGAGCTTGTCGACCAGCGCGTCGCGGTCCACGGCGATGTCCAGGGCCCGGCGGACGGCCGTGTCACCGGTGACGGGGTGCTCGGTCGGCAGGGTGACGTTGCGGTAGTCGAAGCTCTTGGCGGCATAGGTCTTCCAGGACGCGCCTGCCGCGCCTGCCGTGCCCGCCCCGCCCGCGCCGCCCGACTTGCCGCCGGCCTTGTCCGCCGCGAACCCCTTGGCCAGGTTCGGCGGCAGGACGGCCCCGTCCAGTTCTCCGGAGCGCAGCCGGGTGGCGCGCACGTCGTCGTCCTTGATGACCGCCATGGTGAACTTCTTCACCGCGGGCTCGCCGCCCCAGTAGGTCGGGTTGGCCTTGAAGCTCAGCTTCTCGCCCTTGGACCAGGCGGTGAGCACGTACGGTCCGGTGCCGACGGGCTTGGTGGTGAACCCGCCGCTGTTCACGTCCTGTCCGCCCGCGAGGTGCTCGGGGGCGATGGGCAGGACGGTCCGCTCGGCGAAGGGGGCGTAGGGGTACTTCAGGGTGAAGACGACGGTGTCGTCGCCCGTGGCCGTGACGTCGGCGATCGCGTCGAGCTCGGACTTGGACGCGTTGTTCGTCTTCGCGTCGAGGATCGTCCGGTAGGTGAAGACGACGTCCTTGGCGCCGAAGGGCCGGCCGTCGCTGAAGCGGACGCCCCTGCGGAGCGCGTAGGTGTACGTGAGGCCGTCCGCGGAGACCTGCGGGAGGGCCTCGGCCAGCGCGGGCTTCAGCTTCATGTCGGCGTCGTGCGCCAGCAGTCCGTCGAAGATCTTCGAGTTGCCGTCCTTGCCGTAGCCCAGCAGCGGGCTGAGGCTCTCCGGCTCGGTGGCTATGCCGACCACGGCGGAGTCGGGCGCCCCGGCGCCCGCCGCGGCGCCTCCTGCGGGGTTCGAGCAGGCCGCCGCGCCCGCGACGATCACCGCGGCCGCGGTCGCCCCGGCCATTCCCCGTACGGTCCGGGCCTTCATCTGGTGCACTTCCTTCGTTATTGCAAAGAGCTCGCAATAATGCCAGACGGGGACGGGTGAACACGAACCGGGCACCGCGGGCGGAAGGGACCGCGCAGGGGTCTTGCCCGGCCGCCGCGGAGCAGGCCATATTTGTCTAGACCTTTCCGAGGAGCCGGAAGAACCGGAAGAAGAGGGCGCCCGCCGTGCACGACCCCGCACCCAGCGCCGCGGCGCACCCCCTGAGCCACCCCCGGCGGCCGTCCGTACGGGGAACAACGCCCGTGCTCGCCCTGGCCCTTGCGGCCGCGCTGACGGCGTGCGGAGCTTCCGACACCGAAGCCCCGGCGACCCCGGCCGGACTCACGGCCCAGGCCGGCAGCGCCACCACCGTGCACGTGATGTGGCAGTCGCCCGCGCCCTCCGACGGGGTGACCTCCTTCCTGGTCTTCCAGGCGGACCGGCTGGTCCGCGAGCTGCCCGCCGACAAGACGATGACGGACATCACCGGCCTCGCCCCGCAGACGGCCTACGCGTTCACGGTCCGCGCCCGGGACGCCGCCGGGAACACCTCCCCCGCCGGCGCGGCCGCCTCCGCCACCACCCCCGCGGCCAAGGCGGAGGACCGGCTGCCCCCGACCGCCCCGCTCCGTACCGAGGGCCTGGCCCTCGGGCCCACTTCCGCCCGGCTGACCTGGGCCGCCTCCACCGACGACACGGGGGTCACCGGCTACGACGTCTACCAGGGCGACGCCCGGATCCACACGGTCGGCCCCGGCCTCACCTCGACCGTCCTGGAGGGCCTGCGGCCCGACAGCGTGTACACCTTCACCGTCAAGGCCCGCGACGGGGCCGACAACTCCTCCCCCGCCGGTCCCGCCGCCGACGTGACCACCCCGCCCGGGCCCGGGCAGCGGACCGGCACCGCGCCGGAGGAGTTCACCGCGACCGCCTCGCCGGGCGCGGTCACCCTCTCCTGGACCCCTCCGGCGACCGGCCGGGAGACCAGCGAGTACGAGCTCTACGTCAACGGCCGCCCCACCACCGTCATCCAGTTCGGCGCGGGCGCCGTCCCGGCGGGCCGGGCGGAGCACCGCCTCACGGTCGCCGAACCGCCGGGAACCGCATGGACGGTGAAGCTCCGGGCGCGGCTGCCCGACGGCACCTGGGGGGCGTTCTCCGCGGAACAACGGCTCGTTCTGCGCTCCTGACCCCCGCGCGGCCGCCCAGTTCCTGACAACCTGTTCGTCCGATCTGACCCGAACGGCACTACGGGGAAAGAAGATCGCGCAGAATACTCCCGTGTTCGGTGAGTACTCGGTCAACAACAATCAGGCAGATTCCGCGGACGGCGATCCTGCGCAAGACTCTGGCGCCGTGCCGGGAAACCTGCCGCCGGAAACGGCGAGCTTCGTGGGCCGTGAGCGTGAACTCGGCCTCCTTTCCGACCTGCTGCGCGAGCGGCGGCTCGTGACGCTCACGGGCGTCGGCGGCGTCGGCAAGTCCAGGCTGGCCCTGCGGGCCGCCTCCGACCCCCGCCAGCGCCGGCGCGACGGGGTCTGGTGGGTGGAGCTCTCCCCGCTGCGCGACGCCGATCTGCTCACCACCACCGTCGCGCACACCATCGGCCTCGCCCACCAGTCCCCGCGCCCCCTGGACGAGGAACTGTGCGCATGGATGGCCGACAAGGAACTGCTGATCGTCCTCGACACCTGCGAGCACCTGGTGGCCGCCTGCCGCCACCTGGTGGGCGAACTCCTGCAGTCCGCACCGGGCCTGACGGTGCTCATCACCAGCCGCGAGCCGCTCCGCACCCCCGGGGAGGACCTCGTCGAGGTCAGCCCGCTGCCCAGCGACGGACCCGACAGCGACGCCCTCGCCCTGTTCCGGGCCCGCGCCGTCGCCGCCACCCCGCACGCCGCGGCCGCCTTCGCCGACCCGGACCGGGCGGCCCTGGCCGCCGACATCTGCCGCCGCCTGGACGGCATCCCCCTCGCCCTCGAACTGGCCGGCGCCCGGATGCGGCTCTGGACCCTGGAACAGATGGCGCAGCGCCTCGAAGGCCGCTTCGACCTGCTCTCCGGCACCACCACCGCCCGCCTCCCCCGGCACCAGACGATGCGCACCGCCATCGGCTGGAGCCACGAGCTGTGCGAGCCGGTCGAGCGGCTGCTGTGGGCCCGGCTCTCGGTGTTCACCGGGGACTTCGACGCGGCCGCGGCGCGCGCCGTGTGCTCGGGCGGCCCGCTGCCCGCCGCGCGGGTGGAGCGGGTGCTGGCGGACCTGGTGGCCAAGTCGGTGGTCCGGTGCAGCCGGGAGCGGGGCGCGGGGGCCCGCTACCGGCTGCTGGACACGATCCGCGAGTACGGCCAGGACTGGCTGGCGGAGCTCGGCGAGGAACGGGTCGTCGCCGACCGGCACGCCCACTGGTACGCGGCGCTCTCGAAGGCCGCCGACCCGGGTTGGATGGGGCCCGGCCAGGTGGACTGGTACCGCAGGATGACCGCCGAGCACGCGCAGCTGCGCACCGCCCTGGAGCACCTGCTGCGCTCCGACCCGACGGCGGCCCTGGAGACGGCCGGAGCGCTCTGGTTCTTCTGGTTCTCCTGCGGCCACGTAGACGAGGGCCGCTCCTTCCTGGAGCGGGCCCTGAGCAGGGGCCCGCGCTCGGGCGGCGCCTACGTCCAGGCCCTCTGGGCCCTGGGGCTCACCACCATGCTCCAGGGCGACCTGGACACGGCCCAGGAGCTCGGCAGGGCGTGCACCGCCGCCGCGGCCACGCTGGCCGACCCCGAGCCGGAGCTGCGCGCCGCGTACCTGCACGCGGTGTCGGTGCTGATGCCGGGCGATCCCGTACGGGCCCTGGCGCTCGCCGGGCCCCGGGCGCGCGGGGGCCACGGCGGAAGACCCACCGGCGTGGGCTGGCTGCTGTGCCGGCTGGCCACCGGCTACGCCCTGTGCGACCTCGGCCGCTTCGAGGAGGCCGAGCGGGAGGCGCGGGGCCTGCGCGAGGCCTGCGCGGAGCTGGGCGAGCGCTGGCTGCGGGCGTACGCGGACTACATCCTGGCCATGGCGGCGTTCGGGCTCGGCCACCACGGGGAGGCGGCCCGGCACGCGCGGGCGATGCTGTCGGGCAAACGGCTGCTGGGCGACCGCTTCGGGATCGCGCTCGGCCTCGACCTGCTGGCGGCGGCGGTGGCGGGCCTGGGGGACGGCGAGCTGGCGGCCCGGCTGCTGGGCACGGGGCACGCCTGGTGGCGCACGGTGGGACGGCCGCAGATGGGGGGCTCCCCGTCGCTCACGGCCGTGCGCGACCAGGGCGAACGGCAGGCCCGGGCGGCGATCGGCGACGAGGCGTACGAGAGCGCCTTCCTGGGCGGCGCGGCGGCGTCCACCGGCTGAGACCCTCCAGGGGCCGGGCCGGTGGCGCCGTGGCGTGGCTCCGGGGCTCCCGTCAGTACGGGAGGGGTCTGCCCGACGGAGTACGCAGATCCAGGTCTCGGGGGGCGGGCTTCGGAACGGGCTTGCGGATCAGCTGCTGGCGCATGCTGTCTCCTCGCTCAGACAAGGGCCGGGCGGCGGGGTTCCACCGTGCGGCCGTCGGGGAGCAGTTCACCTGTGTCGTCGAAGACCACGGCGCCGTTGCAGAGCAGATTCCAGCCCTGTTCGGGGTGGAAGGCCACGGTGCGGGCGGCGTCGTGGTCGACGCTGTCGGCGGACGGGCAGGGGGGCTGGTGGGAGCACATGGCGCACCTCCTCGCAGTGTGGGGCGGGAGGGCCGGTGGTCACCCGGTCGAATCCGCGATCCACGGTGGCGGTGAGTATTGCTGATCGCCACCCCCGGACGGAACCCATATTCGCCGCCCAGTTCAGGGTGTGTATGCCCGCTTACGATGCGCTCATGCCCGCTATCCGGATCATTCGCCACACACTTCTCGGCCCCGAGGAAGCCTGGAGCAGGCTGACGGACTGGGAACGCCACGGCGCCGCCGTCCCGCTCACCCGGGCGATCATCGAAACGCCGCCTCCGACGCACACCGGAACCCGTTTCACCATGCGTACGGGCGTGGGGAGCATCACCCTCGACGACCCCATGGAAGTCACCCTCTGGCGGCCCCCGCGGGAGGGCTCGGCGGGGCTGGTCCGGCTCGTCAAGCACGGCCGCGTCGTGCGGGGCCGGGCGGAGATCGAACTGCGCCCCGCGCCCCGGGGCGGCTGCGAGGCCGAATGGCGCGAGGAACTGTCCGTACGCGGCCTGGGCCGCCCCTTCGACCCCGTGGTCGCCGCGGCGGCGCGGCTCTTCTTCTCCCGCGCCCTGGACCGCCTCCTGCGGCCCTGAGGGCCGCGGCTAAGGTTCCCCCGTCACCGCACCCGGTGATCACCGCACGACCGAGGGGGATCTCCGTGGCCACCCCGCCACCTCCGCAGGCAGGCCCGTACGGCCCGTACGCGGCCCGGCAGCCGCAGCAGCCCGAGCCGGCGGGCCCGTACGCCCCGCCGCAGTCCGCGGGCCCCTACGGCCCGTACACGGCCCACGCCCCGCACGTGCCGCCGCAGCAGCCGGGTCCGTACGGCTCCTGGTCCGCGCCGCAGCCCTCGTACGGCTGCCGGCTCTGCGGGGCCGGTCCGGCCGCCGAGGCGACCGTGCGCGGCCATCAGGGGATGATCGTGCTGATGCGGTTCCTGAGCCTGCCGGGCCCGTTCTGCCGGGACTGCGGGCTCGCCACCTACCGCCGCATGTCCGCGGACACCCTGTGGCAGGGCTGGTGGGGTCCCCTGTCGCTGTTCGCCACGCCGGTCACCCTGCTGCTGAACCTCGGCCCGCGCGCGGCCTTCCGCCGGCTCGCTCCCCCGACGGGCGGCCACCGGCCCCCGCTCGACCCGGGCAAACCGCTGCGCCGCCGGCCGGCCGCACTGCTCTTCCTCGTACCGGCCCTGTTCCTCCTGCTGGCGGTCCCCGCCCTGATCCTGATCGGCGTGCTGGCCGGGGACGACACCCCGCGCCCGCTGGTGTCGGGGCAGTGCGTCCGCAACGAGGGCGACTGGAGCCACCAGAAGCTCCTCGTCACGGACTGCGCCTCGCCGCAAGCCCAGTACCGGGCCACCCGCCCCTCGCTGGCCCCGGGCGGGACCTGCGCCCCCGGGGACTTCCTGGCCCTGCCGGCCTACAGCCCCGAGGGCACCGTCCTCTACTGCCTGACGCCGCTGCACTGACCGGGCGACCGGCAACGGAAGGGCCCCCGGCGCCTCGTGGCGCCGGGGGCCCATCCCCGTCCGGGTCCCGTGCGAGCGGATCG
>NZ_JBHXKA010000135.1:8915-21753 GCF_042722885.1 Streptomyces sp. NPDC058401 | reverse complement strand
GAGCAGGCCGTCTTCGTGTTGTGACCGCGATGATCGGCGGGGACGGGCCAATCACTGCTCGGTGCGGTGATTGGCCCTGCAGCCATCACTTCCTCAGGCAGCACAGAGCAATTGGATCCACTCCCTGCCCCGATGGCGGAACAGAAGATGCTCTCTACGACCGTCAGCCGCTGCGATACAGACCGTTCCACCCCGCCCATGCCCCGGAATGAACGCAGGTCTCTCCCGGGTTCTCGGTGAGACCTGCGTCCATTCCGGTATACCGGAAACGGGGTTGCCTAAATCGCTGCCGACACGGTCAGGACGCTGGCTGCAGCGACAAGCCAGAAGGGCCCATTGAGCTCGACGAGGTACAGATCAGGAAGCCCGGAGTGCCTTTTCAGCAACCCCTCAGCACCAGCCGGCCAGGGTGCGTCGCCGGCAGGCAGCTCAGCCACGGACAGGGAGTCGGCGAACGCCCCGTCCAAGTCCGTTGGCTTCTGCAGGGAGTAGGCGTGAACTCCTTCGAGATGAAGAACTATTGAGGGACGTTCGGCCTCTCCTAGGAGTCGCACTTCCAGCATGTCTCTGTCTCCGGAGGCAAAGAAGGAAACGCCGTCGACGAAGTGTCCTTCGTATGCCGACAGATATTCATTGAGGCGAGCGCACTCCGCCCGCATCTCGTCGTTCAGCACTTGACAGCTTCTCCGTGGTCGTGGGACAGCGTCTTGTTTCCACTCTCATCCCAGCGCTGGACCCCGTTCTTCTTGTTGGGGCCATTGTCGATGACGGAGGTGCGAGTGACCCGACCGTCACTGTCTCGGATGGTGACCTTGCCGCCATCTCCGCCCTGATAGGTCAAGTATCCGCCATTGCCGCCTTTGCCGTCGGACCAGCTCTTCAGGGTGAATCCATTTCTCTCCAAGTAGTCGTGAGCGTCGTCCAGCCGCATTCCCTGGAGATTTTGGATACGGGTGACATCCGGAGCGCCACCGTCATTGTGGACCAGGACCGGAGTGACTCCGGCCAGCACATAGTACGTATGGAGATCTTCGACGGTCAGGTTGTACGTCGTAGCGGTCGCCTGGTAGACGTGCGTGCCGGCGACCGTGACAGCCGCCCCCTCCTCCGAGCGAAGGGTCATGCCCGGTTTCAGCTGGTCGGCCTCAAGCCAGGTGTGCTCGGATTCCGACCAAAAACGGTGGTGGCCCGTGGTGGTGATGTTGCGCTTTCCGTCGTCCGTGGAGACGGAGATGTCCACGTAGGTCTTGTCGTCTTCGGTGAGGATGGTGGCGGTGACGGCTTTCGCCGCCGTCTCATCTGATTCCGGATCCGTTGCGAGTACCCGGTCATCGGGTTCGAGTTCTTCGATCGGCTTGGTGGAGCCGTCGGCCATGAGGACGTGGGTGCCAGCGACGAAACTGTTCGCCCCGCAGAACTTCGGCCGGGCCTTCCCCTTCAGGCCACCCGCACCGACCCTTGAGGCGAGACCCGCACCGAAGGCCATCCCCATGAGCTCGCCAGAGGTCGCCTCGTACAGGGGAGTGTCGATGTTCTTGCCGCTGAGGAGCGCCTCGACCGGCGAGTTGCACGACAGGAAGTCACAGTAGTGACCGCTGAAGTACTCGACTTCCTCTATGGAGGCCCCGTACAGCCACATCTTGTACGCGACCTGCTTGGAAACATTTCCGCTGGTCGGGTCGTACTTGACCATCATCCTGCGCAACTCGTCCTTGGACGTGTTGCTGGTGTTGCGGACGATCTTCTGGCCCGAGGTGAACTTCTCCACCGCGCGGTCGTACGACTGCTGGGCCGTGGCCGCCACTCCCCCGCCGTAGTGCTGACGGTACTGGCGGTTGATGGCCTGCTGTCGCTCCGTGGCCCTGTTCTGCGAGACGATCTGGTCGTACCGCTTGCCCTCGCTGATGATCGTCGTACCGCGGTTGCCGCACACGTACATGCCGCTGGCGCACTCCTCCAGCGCCATGCCCGACGGGTCCCAGTTGGAGACGGGGTTGCCGTTGGAGTACGTGTAGCCGTTCATCTGGAGCGGGTCGGTGATGTCGATGATCGGGTCCACCGACATGAACCGGCCGTTGGTCGCGTCGTACTCGCGGGCCCCGATGTGGGTCAGGCCGGTCGAGGTGTCGTCGATGCCGACACCGAGGAAGCCACGGCTGCCGGGCCAGTCGTTCACCACCCCGCCCCGGGTGTTGCCGTACGGGTCGGTCTTGCGCCGGACGACCTTCTGACCGGCGGACTGGTCGACCGAAGCCGTGCCCGTGTTGTGGTGGTCCGACAGGATGACGTTGAGCTTGTGTCCCGTGGCCTGGCCGTACGTGGTGCGGACGGTGGTGACGCCGGGACCGCCGTAGTAGCGGACCGCGTCGACGGCCCGGCCGGTCTTGTCGACGGTGATCTCGGCTTCGCCGAGGTAGAGGGTCCGGGAGCTTCCGGTCTCCTCGATCAGGCGGTTGCCGGCCGCGTCGTAGATGTACGTGGTGGTGTTGTCGAAGCTCCACTGCTGGGCCGGGACGCCGCCTGCGGCGCAGGCGTAGATGTGGAGGTCGTTGCCGTCGGCAGGATTGTCGTTGGGAACGGTGACGCACGCGTTCGCCGCGGCGTTGTAGAGCGTCTTGTCGGCGGGACGGTAGGTGAACGCCTGCTTGGTGCTTCCGTCACACGTCGCGAGACGGGCGTACAGACCGTCGGCCGTCAGGCACTTGCCCAGGGCTTGGACGGTGTTGCCGCTCAGCTTCCACTGCTGGGCCTTGGTCTCGTTGCAGGGGTAGATCTGGACGGGCGTGCCGTCGGTGAGGGAGCCCGACTGGACGTCGAGGCACTTGCCGGCCATGCCGACGACCGAAGCCGATCCGATCCCCGGGCTGCTCGCCGTGGTGAGCTTGTTGCGCCGGTCCCAGGTGAGGTTCTGGGTGTCGCCGCCGATCTTCCGGGTCTTGGTGTTGCCGGAGGCGTCGTACTCGTAGGTCGAGAGCGAATTGACCGTCGAATTGGCCGTCTTGAGGGTCTTCTCGGCCTTCGCGAGGGCGTGCGGCTGGGTCGTCGTGGGCGGCAGGGCGCCGTTCCCGGCGACGGTGACGCCGTAGGTGTACTTGGTCTCGTCGTCCAGGGCCGCGTTGGTGAGGTCGTGCTCGACGAGCTTGGTGCGGTTGCCGATCAGGTCGAACTGGTACTCCTGCCAGTGGCCGTCACCGTCCGGACCGGGCGTGACCTCGGTCAGGCTCGGGGCGGGGCAGTTCGCGCTCTTGGCCGTCCAGGCCTTGGTCAGCTGACCGACCGCGTCGTAGGTGAAGCACTGGCGGTCGACCCGGCCGCCGGTCTGGGTGTCCGTGATGGAGGTCGGGTTGCCGACCGTGTCGTAGGTGTAGGAGAGGGCCGAGATCCGGTTCGGGTTGGCGGTCTGGCGATCGCTGATGGCCTGCTGGAGCCGGCCCGAGTTGCGGTCGTACAGGTTGGTGGTCCACACCTGGTTCGGCGCATTGCCGGATGCCGTGCGCAGGACCTCGCCGTACGGGCTGTAGACGGTGTCGGACGTGTACCAGGAAAGGCCCGAGAAGGTCTTCGGCATGCCGTCCGCGTCGTAGCGCGTGATCAGCTTCTCCGCCGCGAGACCACCCGGCGTCGCGGGCACCGTCGTCGACTGGACCTTGCCCCGCGGGGTGTAGGTCGTGCTGTAGGCGTAGGTGCCCGCCAGCCCCTTCGTGGCGGGCACGTCCGGAATCGTGATCTTGGTGCCGGTGGGCCGGTACTCGGCGTCGTAGCCGGTGACCTCGTTCTTGTACTCCACCGCACCCTCGTAGTGGGTGGAGGTCACCGGCAGCCCCTTGGCGCCGGCCAGGGAGTCAAACGTCCACGAGGCGACCAGGGGGCCGTCCGCCGCGTTGTCGCGCAGCTCGGTCGTGCGGCCCAGTACGTCGTACGTCGTGAACTGGGTGCGCCCGCCGGAATCGGTGACGGAGACCTGCTGGTCGAGGTTGTTGTACGTGTAGGTCGACGTTCCGGTGTCGGGGTCCTCGGTCGAGGTCTTCCGGCCGCGGGCGTCGTAGGTGTAGGCCCACTTGTTCCCGGCGGGGTCGGTGACCTTCTCCAGCTTGCCTCGCCGGTCGAAGGTGTAGCGCGTGTCCTTCCAGGTCGTGAGGTCGGTCGCCGTGTAGTGCTGCACCAGCGAGATCCGGCCCGAGGTATCGGTCCAGGTCTTGGCCGCGCGGCTGCCGGACAGCGGCGTGGTGCCGTCGGGCGACATGCCGGTACGGGTGAGCGTCCAGTCGCCTTCGAACCTGCTCGTGCTGGAGTACTGCGGCACGTCGGCGTACAGGGTCGTCACGCGGACGGCACGTCCGAGACCGTCGTAGGCGGTCTTCGTGGAGTTCGGAACGTGGAAGACGGTCTCCGGGACGAAGATCTTGTCGTCCGGCTTGCCCTCCGCGTAGTAGCCGTTGTTGGTCTGGCTGACCGTGCCGTTCTGGTTGTAGAGGGTGTCGGTGACCAGGCGCCCGCCGCCCAGGGCGTCTGCCTGCGTCTGGCGCGGCCGCAGGCGGCCGTCGTAGATCGTCACGGAGCTGGCGTAGGTGCCGTTGTCGCGCAGGGTCCGGCTGGTGACGACCGGCGTCTGCTGCTCCCCGATCTGGTAGTCGAAGGTCTGCGCGGCCGGGTCGGTGGTCTTCTGCGAGGAGGTCCAGACGGCCGTGGTCCTGCCCAGGCTGTCGTAGGCCAGGGTGGTCTTGCGGGCGTTGGCGTCCGTGGTCTCCAGGACGGTGCCGCGGCCCGGATCGGCCTTGACGCTGTTCGTGTGACCGGCGGGGTTGGTCGTCTTCGTGCTGAACGGGACGCCTGCGGCTGGGGTGAACACCGTGCTGGTGGCGTTGCCGGCCGGGTCGTACACCTTGACGGTGCGGCCGAGCGCGTCGTACTCGGAGCGCGCGGTGGGCGTCCAGCCAGTGCCCGCGGCGTCGTTGCTCTCGACCTGGAAGGGCAGGCCCTTCACCGGCGCGGTCCCGAACGCGTTGAGCGCGTCGTAGGAGGTGCGCGTGTCGGAGACCAGGGGTGCGGTGGCGGCCTGGGCGCAGTCGCCGGTGGTGGCCCGCACCCGCTGGGGAAGGCCGATCAGGTGCTTGGTCGTGTTGTGCACATAGGTCGTGACCGTGCAGCTCTGGTCGCCCACGACCGACGCGCCCGCACCGTCCTCGGCGCGGGTCTCGGTCTGGGCCGAGGTCAGGAGTCCGTACGTGGCGTCGAAGGTGTTCAGCGACCGCCCGACGCGGAAGCCGGTGCTGACCGTCTGGATCGTGTCCGTACGGGACACGTTGCTGCGGTAGGCCTCCAGCGGCGTGGTGCCGTCGCGGGGGCGGGTGGCGGTCTTCTGGCTCCACGGCCAGGTCAGGACGCGCTTGTCGACGGCGCCGCCGGCCTGCGTGTAGGTGATGGCCTCGGCGGCGCTGCCCTGGTACTGGGGCAGGTCCTCGCCGAGGGTCTCCTTGCCGGTGGAGTCCTTGACGGTGATCTTCGCGCGTCCCGCGTCGCCGGACATGCCGCGGAAGAAGCGCGTACGGCTCTGCGCCTCGACCGTTGCGTCGCTCTGGCCCGCGTTGGCCGTCGCGCCGCTCTTGGTGAGCACCGAGGCGTAGCCGCGCCACTGGCCGTACGTGCGCAGTTCGGGCTTGGTGAACTCGTCGGTGTCCTTGGCCCAGGCCGGGTCACCCTCGTAGGTGTAGCTGGTGACCACGTCGGGCTGGCGGGCGACGCGGTCCTTCTCGACCACGCGCTCGACGACGTACTTGTTGAACCAGGCCAGCGGGGGCTTCTCCAGCTCGCTGTCGGGCGACCAGTGGACGGGGAAGCAGCGGGTGGTGTTCTCCTCCGGCTTAGGGTGCGTGGTGCCGACCGCGCACGGGGCGGAGTAGTCCACGTAGACGTCGCCACCGGTCTCGGTGCGGATGGTCTCCACACGGAGGCGGTCGAAGTCCGGGGTGGCGTCGTTCGGGCCGGTCGCGACCCGGTTGGGCATGTCGACGAGGTTCGCCTGGAAGGTCACCGGCGGCAGCGTGACGCTCAGCTGGTTGCCGCCCTCGTCCTTACCGGTGCCGTAGCCGGTCCGGGTGATGGACTCCAGCCACAGGGGCGGGTGGGTGTCGGTGCGCTGCTTGGGGAACGACTGGGTGAGGCTCCAGCGGTCCACCAGGGACAGGGCGGTGGAGCCCTCGGTGCGCTGGCCCCAGGTGGTGACCGCGGTCAGGCGCTTGCGGGTCCAGAAGCTGGGCGAGGTGGTGAAGCAGTCCTTGGCGTCGGCCTTGCAGTGCAGGGCCGACGGGGTGTCCCACCAGGCCTGCTTGTCACCGTAGTTCTTCGACTCGAACTCGGTGTCCGTGCACTTCGCGGAACCCTCCTTGAGGCAGCGCTCGTCGAGGGTGAACTCGATCTTGGCCGCCGGGGCGCCGGAGAGGTTGGAGGCACGCAGACCGTAGGTGATCTGGCTCGGGTAGCCGCCGCGGACGTAGGGGACCTTCGCCTGGAACTTCTCGTTCTTGGCGTAGTGGTTGGTCTCCTTCTTCCAGTCGACGATCATCGCGTTGCCGTGGACGTCCTCGACGTAGTCGAGGTTCCAGCGCCAGCCCTGCACGCAGGAGGAATCCGCGAAGGCGGCCTGGTAGCAGGGCTCGCCCGAGTGGTTGCCGAAGACCGGGACGGTGAACACCGAGTCGGTCACGGCGCGGGTGCCGGCGCCGTCCACGTCGTGGCGGCCGAAGAAGTAGCGGGTGCCGTCGGGCGTGGTGACGACCCAGTACTCGCCGTCCTTGGCGCCGTTGGCGATGGTGGCGTCCGTCTTGCGCTCGACCTTGGAACCGTCGTCGGAGGCGGGGACCCACTGGCCGGAGGTGGCGTCCTTGACCAGCTCCGTGGTGCTGCCGCCGAGCGACATCACCATGTTGTCGCCGGCCCAGCAGAGGTCGCCCTTCTTCTTGTCCGTGGAGTTGTCGTTGTTGGGCTTGCCCGGCGCGGCCTTCAGGTCGTCCGAGCAGGAGCGGTAGCGCCGCTCGATGTAGCCCGGCTCGTACCCCCAGCCGTCACCGATCCAGGAGCCCTGGCTGTTGGCCGCGGACGTCTTGCCGTCCACGGACTGCGACGAGTAGGTGAAGGCCATCTTGGGCGCGGGCCCGGCGGGGGGCTCGGGGATGGTCAGCGGGTAAGACCAGGAGAAGTCACCGCTGTTGCCGCCGGAGGACCAGCTGCCGGAGGGCGCGAGCGGGGTCGCACTGTACGTTCCGCCCGGTCCCTTCCCGGAGTCGGACGCCGCGAGGACCATCGGTCCGCCGCCCCCGAGGGCCATGGTGCGCATGCCCTGTCCCGGAGCGGTCGCCGGGTCGACCGTCGCACGGACGGTGCCGGTCGCCGGGTCGTTGGTGCTGGGCACCGTCTTGGTCGTATTGCACTCCGGGAGCAGCGGAGTGGTCAGGAAGCACTCGGGGAGCTGCTTGATCTCCAGGCGGGTCGCCCAGTCGGTCCCGTAGAGGTCCTTGAACTGGCTGTAGTCCAGCTGGACGTCGACCGGGGTCGAGGCGTCGGCGGGCGGGGTGACTTTGATGAGGGCGCCGTCGATGTTGGCGGCCTCGGTCGCGGCGCGGGATTCGACCCCCACGGACCACGTGCCCGACGGGGCGGGCGGGGTCGGGTTGCTCTCGGTCGGCGAAGCCTTGCCGATGCTCACCGGCAGGGACCCGGCCTGCACGAGCTGGTCACCGGTCAGGGCGACGTCCGCCGTTCCCGCGGCGGGCGGGTTCAGCTTGGACGGCTCGAAATCCGCGGGCGGTTGGGCCGGTGCGCCGGACCATCCTTCGAGCTTGGCCGCCTCGATCTTGTCGAGCTTGGCCTTCAAGTCCGTTTGCAGGCCGGGCAGATCGACTCCCGCCCGGTTGCCCGGTGGAGCGGCCCAGGACTGGGTGGGCAGAAGGGATGCAACCAGCATCACGGAGACCGTGATGCCTATGCGCCCGGCAAGGCGCGCACGTTGAGTGCGCGCCTTTCCATTTCCGGGCAGGCGAAATCTGTCCGCCGACAACGGCGACATGTGGACCCCCCACGATCTGCCGCTACGGCGAAAACGCGCGCGCGGCAGGAGACTGACATAGTCCACCGATTCTGTGGCCCTGCGACCTGAAACACCAAGCTCGCTTTATTCATGTGGTGTTTATCACCTCCCTACATGCACAATCCCGCGACAACCGATGGAAACCCACCCCAATGCGCAGGGTGTTCGCCGATTTTCAGGCGTGCCCTTCGCGAACGGATGGCCCATGCTCAACTCGCGCGTCCGTCGCGCGAAGGGTGCGCGGGGAGCGGACTTTCGCGTTCCGGAATTGATTGCCTAAGTCGTTTGCGAGTACCGAAGGCTGCGCGAGCGCGAGCCCGAGGGGGGAGAGGACCGTCGTGGTTTTGAGTGGCTCCAAAGGCGGAAGACCGCCGATAGCCGTTTCCGAGGGTGCGGCCGACAGCGTGGCCGACGCACCCGCACGTCCGTGGTTCCGGCGTCGCAGGAATCTCGGGGGCGTGGCCGCACTGCTCGCACTCGCGGTGGCGGTACCGGTCGGCGTGCAGCTGCGCGGGGACGACGTCCAGGACGACAAGCCCGTGGTGAAGGACGCCGCCGGGCCGCTGGCGGCCCCGGAGGCCCGCAAGCAGGCGGAGGAGACCGGCAAGGAAGTCGAGGTCACGGCGGAGCGCAGTCCGAACACGACGACCTGGGCGCAGCCGGACGGGTCGTTCAGGAAGCAGGTCTTCAGCTCGGCGGTACGGGCGAAGGTCGGCGATGTGTGGAAGCCGATCGACACCAACCTGGCGAAGACGGAGGCCGGTTACGCGGCCAAGGCCGTGAACGGGGCAGTCGTCTTCAGCGCCGGTACGGCGGCCGCGGACGCGCGGGCCTCGCGTGGTGTCTCGCGTGGTGTGGTGCGTTCGGCGCTGACGGTGGACGAGCCGGGGCAGGTATGGACCGAGCTGGTCCGGTTGAACGTCGACGGTCATGACATGGCGGTGAGCTGGCCGGGCGTGCTGCCGGCCCCCGTCATCGACGGCCCCCGCGCCCTCTACGAAAACGTCCGCCCCGGCATCGACCTGGTGATGACCGCCCAGGACGGCGGCTACTCGCACCTCCTGGTCGTGAAGGACAAGCAGGCCGCAGCCAACCCGCTGCTCGCGCAGATCAACTACCGTCTGGCCTCCGCGGATCTGAAGTTCCAGCTGGACGCCGAGTCCGGTGCGCTCAGCGCACGCGATGCCAAGGACGAGGAAGTCGCGGGTTCGCCGTCGCCTTTGATGTGGGACTCGACGGGCAAGGTCGCCACCACCGATGACGTTCCCGCCTGGCAGCCCCCGAAAGCCGCCAAAGACCACCCGACCCTGGGGTTGAAGGGTCTGGCCGGTGCCGAGGGCGCGCACCTTTCAGTCGCCGCAGCCTCCCTCACCGAGAGCACCCTCTCGCTGAAGCCCGATACGGCGTTGCTGAATGCGGCGGACACCGTATATCCGGTGTTCGTGGACCCGTCGTTCAAGGGCCGCAAGAATTCCTGGTCGCTGCTCTACAAGACGGCCGGCGGCAGCAGTTTCTACAACGGCCAGAACTACAACGCGTCGGGTACGAACGAGGCGCGTGTCGGTTACGAGTCGAGTTCCGGTGGAACTTCCCGCTCCATCTTCAATTTCGAGTTCGGCAGCCAGCTCCACGGTGCGGGAATCCGTACCGCGGTCGTGCGTGCTCTGCAGACCTACTCGTGGTCGTGCACGAAGAAGCCCGTGGACATCTACTCCACCTACCTGGTGACCTCCTCCAGTACGTGGAACAACACCACCGGCTGGTGGGGCAACAAGGTGGCCTCGGAGGACGCCGGTTACGGCTACAACTCCTCCTGCCCCGACAACTGGGTCGCCCCCGACATCAAGGGCCTGGTCACCCAGGCCGCGAGCAGTGGCTGGACGGGACTCGCCCTCGGGTTCAAGGCGCCGAACGAGTCGGACTCGTACTACTGGAAGAAGCTCCTCGCCAACGGTGAGTCGGCTCCGTACCTGGAGATCACCTACAACACCCCGCCCGACATCCCGGTCGCCTCGAACATGAACACCAGCCCCGGTGGGGCGTGCCTGACCAGCGGGAACGGCACCAGCATCGGTAAGACCGACATCAACTTCCAGGTCAAGGGCACGGACCGCGACGGGAACCTCAGCAAGCTGCAGATCGAGGTCTGGGACGCGGCCTCGGGCGCGAACGTCCACAACGAGTGGATCGCGGTCAACAGCGACCAGACCGTCAACCGCACCGTGCCGTGGGCGAAGTTCACCTCCGGCCGCAAGTACTTCTGGCTCGCCCGCGCCGTGGACTCCGACGGCTACGGCGCCCCCGGTTCCGGACCCGCCGACTCCGGTGGCGGCGGCTGGTGCACCTTCACCGTGGACCACGTCGCCCCGGCCAGCCCCGCGGTGAAGTCCACCGACTTCCCCGTCCCCGGCCCTGACGGCGCCGAGTGGAGCGTCAACCCGGCGAGCACCCCCAACCAGAGCATCGAAATCCGCGGCAACGGCACCCCCGCCGGAAGCATCCGCGAATACCAGTGGGCCCTGAACCACCCCACCTGGGACAACAAGATCACCCCCGGTGCCGGCACCGACCTGGCCACCATCAAACTCCAGGCCGACCTGGCCGGACCCAACGTCCTCTACGTCCGCACCGTCGGCACCTCGGGGAACGTCTCCACCCAGACCGAGTACCTCTTCTACGTCCAGGCACGTCCCGGCACCGACACCCCCGGCGACGTCACCGGCGACGGCAGCCCCGACATCCTCGCCATCGACAAGGACGGCAACCTGCGCACCTACGCCGGTGACAAGAAGGGCGACACCGACGCCTGGATCCCCGGCGCCGTCGAGAACGGCAAGCCCGTCGCGCCCGGCTACTTCAAGGACCCGTCCGGGACCACGCCCGCGCTGATCGGACACGCCACCGACTGGCATCCCGGCGACGGCATCACCGACCTCATCGCCCGCATGCCCGACGGAAAGATCTACATCTACCCCGGCACCGGCACCGGACAGTTCGACGTCGGCCGCCGCCAGGAAATGCAGATGCCGAGCAGCGCACCCGACGCCTCCACCCTCCGGCAGATCATCGTCACCGAGGACGCCGACGGAGACGGCCTGGGCGACCTGTTCGCCCTGGACGCCGACGCCTTCTGGGCGTTCTCCGGCTACACCGGCTCCAGCTTCGCCTCCTACCGCAAGATGGCCACCGGCTGGGCCGCCCGCGACCTCGTCGGCGTCCGCGACGTCTCCGGGGACAAGGTCCCCGACCTCCTCTTCCGCGACAACTCCAACGCCAACCGCACCCTCGCCCTGCGCAAGGGCAAGCCCGGCCCCAACGGCATCGGAGCCGACCTCACCTCGCTCCAGTTCGCCGCCAACGCCGCCGACGGCATCGACAACACCTACTCCACCACCGGCTGGCTCCGCGCCCCCATCCCGATGCTCCTTGGGACGTCCGACGCGACGGGCGACGGCATCCCCGACATCTGGGCCGTCGGCTCCGGCACCGAGGGCTACCAGTGGCTCTACGCGGGCGGTGCCACCACCGTCGGCGCAGCCAGCGGCCGCGACGAGGACGGCTGGAACACCTTCCTCACCATCGGATAACCGGGCCCGACCCGCAGACCCGTACGAACAGCGGCGCCGCATGTCCGCGACCCGCGCCCGCTCCGCCTGCTGCTCGTGCAACGGCGGCGCCGCACTGCGCAGCTGGGCCGTCGGGCCACCTCGGCGCTGGACCGGAAGCGGCGATTCCCGGCGCGGGCGGCGCCCGGCCATCGACTCCCCGCCGGAGGCACCCGCGGCTCCGGCCACGGTGATCTGCACGCCCTGGTCCGCCAGCGCCTGCAGCTCCGTACCGGCCCGGTCGTCGTGCGCGGGCGGCTCGTCCGTCACCAGCCGGGTGATCACATCGGTCGGCACGGTCTGGAACATGGTGTCCGTCCCGAGCTTCGTGTGGTCGGCCAGGACCACCACCTCCGCCGCGGCCTGCACCAGCGCCCGGTCCACGCTCGCGGAGAGCATGTTGGAGGTGGACAGCCCGCGCTCGGCGGTGAGGCCGCTGCCGGACAGGAAGGCCCGCGAGACCCGCAGCCCCTGGAGGGACTGCTCGGCACCGCTGCCGACCAGCGCGTAGTTGGACCCCCGCAGGGTTCCGCCCGTCATCACCACTTCCACCCGGTTCGCATGGGCCAGCGCCTGTGCGACGAGCAGCGAGTTGGTGACGACGGTGAGTCCGGGCACCCGGGCGAGCCGGCGGGCCAGCTCCTGGGTGGTGGTGCCGGCGCCGACGACCACGGCCTCGCCTTCTTCGACGAGTCCGGCCGCGACATCGGCGATGGCGGTCTTCTCCGCCGTCGCGAGATGGGACTTTTGCGGAAAGCCGGATTCACGCGTGAAACCGCCCGGCAGTACCGCACCGCCGTGCCGGCGGTCGAGGAGTCCTTCTGCCTCCAGTGCCCGCACGTCCCGCCGTACGGTCACTTCGGAGGTCTGGACGACGCGGGCGAGCTCCCGGAGCGATACCGCTCCGTTGGCCCGCACCATTTCGAGGATCAATTGGCGACGTTCTGCAGCGAACACGAAACTGACAGTAACCCCAACGACCATCTGCTTTCAGCTCTTTGCGCCGGAATTCCGAAGTTGTCCATACCGTAGGGCAACTAGTGGTATACGCGGTCGGGGCGCCCCGCCCGCCGCCCCCGGCGGGGGCCCCCCCCCCCCCCAAAACCCGACGCACAAAAGGGGGGTGGAGGGTTTTATCCCCAGGGGGACA
>NZ_JBHXKA010000135.1:0-8905 GCF_042722885.1 Streptomyces sp. NPDC058401 | reverse complement strand
ACCCGTTGGGCCATTTTGTGCTCCCGGGGGGCGCCCCCCCCCCCCCCCCCCCCGCGGCGCCCCCACCACCCACTCCAAAGCCCTTGCGCACAAGGGCCGTTATCGGTATTTACGCCTCGTCGGAAGACTTCCGCGTGTGCAGCTGGCGGGCGACCTCCGCGATCGACCCGGACAGCGAGGGGTACACGGTGAACGCGTTTGCGATCTGCTCGACCGTCAGGTTGTTGTCGACGGCGATCGAGATCGGGTGGATGAGCTCGCTCGCGCGCGGGGAGACGACCACGCCGCCCACGACGATCCCGGTGCCCGGCCGGCAGAACATCTTCACGAAGCCGTCCCGGATGCCCTGCATCTTGGCGCGCGGGTTGCGCAGCAGCGGGAGCTTCACGACCCTGGCGTCGATCTTGCCGGAGTCCACGTCGGCCTGGGTGTAGCCGACGGTGGCGATCTCGGGGTCGGTGAAGACGTTCGAGGAGACCGTCTTCAGGTTGAGCGGGGCCACCGCGTCGCCGAGGAAGTGGTACATCGCGATGCGCCCCTGCATGGCGGCCACCGAGGCGAGGGCGAAGATGCCGGTCACGTCGCCGGCCGCGTACACGCCGGGCGAGGAGGTGCGCGAGACCTTGTCGGTCCAGATGTGACCGGACTCCTTGAGCTTGACCCCGGACTCCTCCAGGTTCATGTTGCTCGTGTTCGGGATCGCGCCGACCGCCATCAGGCAGTGCGTGCCGCTGATGACCCGGCCGTCGGAGAGGGTGACCTCGACCCGGTCGCCGACCCGCTTGGCGGACTCGGCGCGGGAGCGGCCGATGACGTTCATGCCGCGGCGCCGGAAGACGTCCTCCAGTACGGCGGCGGCGTCCGGGTCCTCGCCGGGCAGGACGCGGTCGCGGGAGGACACGAGGGTCACCCGGGAGCCGAGGGCCTGGTACGCGCCGGCGAACTCGGCGCCGGTCACGCCGGAGCCGACCACGATGAGCTCCTCGGGGAGCTCTTCGAGGTCGTAGACCTGGGTCCAGTTCAGGATCCGCTCGCCGTCGGGCATCGCGTCGGGGATCTCGCGGGGGTGGCCGCCGGTCGCGATGAGCACGGCGTCGGCGGTGAGGATCGTCTCGGAGCCGTCGGCCGCGGTGACGATGACGTCCCGCGTGCCGTCGATGCCCTGCGGGCCGCCGAGCTTGGCGCGGCCCCGTACGACGCGGGCGCCGGCCCGGGTGACGGAGGCGGTGATGTCGTGGGACTGGGCGAGCGCCAGGCGCTTGACGCGCCGGTTCACCTTGCCGAGGTCCACGCCGACGACGCGCGCGGCCTGTTCGATGTGCGGGGTGTCGTCCGCGACGACGATGCCGAGCTCCTCGTACGACGAGTCGAAGGTCGTCATGACCTCGGCGGTCGCGATGAGAGTCTTGGAGGGCACGCAGTCGGTGAGCACCGAAGCGCCGCCCAGACCGTCGCAGTCCACGACGGTCACCTCCGCGCCGAGCTGGGCCCCCACGAGGGCCGCCTCATACCCGCCGGGTCCGCCGCCGATGATCACGATCCGGGTCACGAAAACTCCGCCTCACGTCTACCCGGCCGGCTGCCGCCCCGGCCGGGGCTTCCGGGGGGTCTCCCCGGGGGATGCATTCCGTACGTCATTGTCCCGCACGCATCAAGGTGCTTCACGCCCGGTCCCACCATCCGGGACGCGGGGCCCGTACGCGGCCGGGAGCGCTGTCCGGGCCGCCCCTCCCGTACCCTCGACCTCATGTCGCTCTACGCCGCGTACGCCGGCAACCTCGACCCGCGGCTGATGACGCGCCGCGCTCCGCATTCGCCGCTGCGCGGAACGGGCTGGATCAACGACTGGCGGCTGACCTTCGGCGGCGAGCAGATGGGCTGGGAGGGCGCGCTGGCGACGATCGTCGAAGCGCCGCGCCACCAGGTCTTCGTCGCGCTGTACGACGTGGCCCCCCTCGACGAGGACTCCATGGACCGGTGGGAGGGCGTCGGGCTCGACATCTACCGCCGCATGCGGGTGCGCGTGCACACGCTGGACGGCGAGGAAGCGGCCTGGGTCTACGTGCTCAACGGCTACGAGGGCGGCCTGCCCTCCGCCCGCTACCTGGGCGAACTCGCCGACGCGGCCGAATCCGCGGGAGCCCCGCACGACTACGTGATGGAACTGCGCAAGCGCCCCTGCTGAGCGTTTTCCGGCCCCGCCCGGGACAATTCGTCGGAAACGACAAGGCAACGATCCGAAGACCGTGAGCTGCGCCATCTACGCGCGTAGGCGAAGAGCGGCTACGCTCTTCCGCGTGAACGCATCTGTTACCGACCCCTTCGCCGCCGCCGACGCCGCCGCCGCCCGCCTGCGCGAGCTGACCGGCGCCGAGACCCACGATGTCGCCCTCGTGATGGGCTCCGGCTGGGCCCCCGCCGCGGAGGCCCTCGGCGCACCCGAGGCCGAGTTCCCGGTCACCGAGCTGCCCGGCTTCCCGCCCCCCGCCGTCGAGGGCCACGGCGGCAAGATCCGCTCGTACAAGATCGGCGACAAGCGCGCGCTGCTCTTCCTCGGCCGGACCCACTACTACGAGGGCCGCGGCGTCGCCGCCGTCGCCCACGGCGTGCGCACGGCCGTCGCCGCCGGCTGCAAGACCATCGTCCTGACCAACGGCTGCGGTGGCCTGCGCGAGGGCATGAAGCCCGGCCAGCCGGTCCTGATCAGCGACCACCTCAACCTGACGGCCACCTCGCCGATCGTCGGCGCGAACTTCGTGGACCTGACCGACCTGTACTCGCCGCGCCTGCGCGCGATGTGCAAGGAGATCGACGAGACCCTCGAAGAGGGCGTCTACGTGCAGTTCCCCGGCCCGCACTACGAGACCCCGGCCGAGATCAACATGATCCGCGTGATGGGCGCCGACCTGGTCGGCATGTCCACCGTGCTGGAGGCCATCGCCGCCCGCGAGGCCGGCGCCGAGGTGCTCGGCATCTCGCTGGTCACCAACCTGGCGGCGGGCCTCTCCGGCGAGCCGCTGAACCACGAAGAGGTGCTCCAGGCCGGCCGCGACTCGGCCTCGCGCATGGGCAAGCTGCTGACCCAGGTCCTCGCCCGGATCTGACCGAGCGACCCGACCGACGACGAGAGGTAGTGCAGGACGTGCAGGACGTGCAGGACGATCTGATCGCGCGGGCCCGGGCCTGGCTGGCCGAGGACCCGGACCCGGAGACGGCCGAGGAGCTCGCCCGGCTCATCGAGGCCGGTGACACGACCGAGCTCGCGGACCGCTTCTCCGGCATGCTGCAGTTCGGCACCGCCGGACTCCGCGGCGAGCTGGGCGCGGGCCCGATGCGGATGAACCGCAACGTGGTCATCCGGGCCGCGGCGGGCCTCGCGGCCTACCTCAAGGCCCAGGGCCACGGCGGCGGCCTGGTCGTCGTCGGCTACGACGCGCGCTACAAGTCCGCGGACTTCGCCCGCGACACCGCCGCCGTGATGCTCGGCGCCGGACTGCGTGCCGCCGTCCTGCCCCGTCCCCTGCCGACGCCCGTCCTCGCGTACGCCATAAGGCACCTGGGCGCCGTCGCCGGCGTCGAGGTGACCGCGAGCCACAACCCGCCCCGGGACAACGGCTACAAGGTCTACCTCGGCGACGGTTCGCAGATCGTCTCCCCGGCCGACGCGGAGATCGCCGCACAGATCGACGCGATCGCCGCGCTGGCCGACGTACCGCGGGCCGAGGACGGCTGGCAGGACCTCGGCGACGAGGTCCTGGAGGCCTACCTGGCGCGTACGGACGCCGTCCTCACCCCCGGCTCCCCCCGGAGCGTGCGGACCGTCTACACGGCCATGCACGGCGTCGGCAAGGACGTGGTCCTGGCCGCCTTCGCCCGCGCCGGCTTCCCGGCCCCGGTCCTGGTGGCCGAGCAGGCGGAGCCGGACCCGGCCTTCCCGACGGTGGCCTTCCCCAACCCGGAGGAGCCGGGCGCGATGGACCTGTCCTTCGCCACGGCCGCCCGGGTCGACCCGGACATCGTCATCGCCAACGACCCGGACGCCGACCGCTGCGCGGTGGCCGTACCGGACCCGTCCTCGGCCTCCGGCTGGCGGATGCTGCGCGGCGACGAGGTCGGCGCGCTGCTCGCCGCCCACCTGGTGCACAAGGGCGCACGGGGCGTCTTCGCCGAGTCCATCGTCTCCTCCTCCCTCCTCGGGCGGATCGCGGAGGCCGCGGGCGTCGGCTACGAGGAGACCCTGACGGGCTTCAAGTGGATCTCCCGCGTCGAGGGCCTGCGCTACGGGTACGAGGAGGCGCTCGGCTACTGCGTGGACCCCGAGGGCGTCCGCGACAAGGACGGCGTCACGGCCGCCCTGCTCGTCGCCGAGCTGGCCTCCGAGCTCAAGGAGCAGGGCCGGACCCTGACCGACCTGCTCGACGACCTGGCCATGGAGCACGGTCTGCACGCCACCGACCAGCTGTCGGTCCGCGTGGAGGACCTGTCGGTCATCGCCTCGGCGATGGCGGCGCTGCGCGCGGAGCCCCCGGCCTCGCTGGCGGGCCTGCGGGTCACCTCGGCGGAGGACCTGAACGAGGGCACGGCCACCCTCCCGCCCACGGACGGGCTGCGCTACTACCTGGAGGGCGACTACAAGGCCCGGGTGATCGTCCGCCCGTCCGGCACGGAGCCCAAGCTGAAGTGCTACCTGGAGGTCGTGGTCCCGGTGGCGGAAGCCTCCGACCTGCTCCCGGCCCGCGCCCGCGGCCAGGAAGTCCTCGACGCGATCAAGAAGGACCTCGCGGCGGCGGCCGGCATCTGATCCTTCACGCGCCGCTCGCACCGCCGCGCGGGCTTCGCGCCGCTGCGCCGGACTCCGTCCGTCGACCGGCAGGCATGCAACGGCCCCCCGAGCTCCGGCTCGGGGGGCCGTCCGCGCAAGGCCTCAGGAAGCCGAGGGCGCGGGCGTCGGCGTCGGCCGGACCACGTCGCCCAGGGTCGTGACCGACTCCGGACGGGAGCGGACGGCGTCCGTGCACTCCCAGGCCCGCGGCGGATCCGCGTCGGGACCGCCCAGGACCACCGGGCCCGCCCCCGCCGACACCGCGTCGCTCTCCGCGAGCGTGCACACCAGCTGCGACAGCGCCACCGGAGGCAGGTCCTCGGGCTTGCGGCTCAGCCGTACCGTGCCCGCCGGATCCCCCGGCCGCGGCGCCGAAGCCGTCAGCGTGGCCGGGACCTCCGTCGAGAAGCCGGCCTCCCGCTCCTCCTCCGAAGGCTCCCGCTGGAGCGCCTCCAGCAGAGCCTGGGTGACGGACACCGCAGCGTCCCGCGCGGGCTGCTTCTCCGGCACCGGCACCACCCGCTGGACACCCACCAGCTGCGCCCCGCAGACCAGTTCCACCGTGGCGCGGATGCCGTGCACCCCGCCCGTTCCGGCGGTCGTGCCCGTCGGGGTCTTGCAGGAGACCCGCGAGGGGGCCGCGCCCACGTCCACCGGCACGGTGGTCGCCCGGATCCCGCAGCCCGACAGGAAGCCCAGGGACACCAGGCTCAGGGCCGCCACCGCGGCCGTCGACCTGCGCCCCGTCCTTTTGCTCCTCTTACTCCTCGTCGTCGTCACCGGCGATCACCTTCCCCACGTCCACCGGCAGCCGCAGCGTGAACAGCGCACCGCCCTCCGCCCCGTTCTCCGCGGTGATGTCGCCGCCGTGGATGTGCGCGTTCTCCATCGCGATGGACAGGCCGAGCCCGCTGCCGTCGGACTTCGGCCGCGACGCGCTCGCCTTGTAGAACCGGTCGAAGACGTGCGGCAGTACGGCCTCGGGGATGCCCGGCCCGTTGTCCCGTACGGCCATGACCAGCCACTCCCCCTCCACCCGGATGGAGACCCGTACCGGCGATCCGCCGTGCTTGAGGGCGTTGCCGATCAGGTTGGCCAGGATCACGTCGAGCCGGCGCGGGTCGAGCCGCGCCACGATCCCGCGCTCCGCGTCGAGTTCGACCGCATCCAGCCAGGCCCGCGCGTCGATGCACGACGTGACCTGGTCGGCGACGTCCACGTCGTCCAGCACCAGGCGCGCCGTTCCCGCGTCGAAGCGGGTGACCTCCATGAGGTTCTCCACCAGGTCGTTGAGCCGCCTGGTCTCGCTCACGACCAGACCCACCGCCGGTGCGATCATCGGATCGAGGGTGTCGACCTCGTCCTCCAGCACCTCGGCGACCGCCGTCAACGCCGTCAGCGGCGTGCGCAGTTCGTGGGACATGTCCGCGACGAAACGCCGGCTGGACTCCTCCCGCGCGCTCATGTCGGCGACCTTCTTCTCCAGCGCCTCCGCCGTCTTGTTGAAGGTGTGCGCCAGGTCGGCGAGTTCGTCCGTCCCCGACACCTCCAGCCGGTGGTCCAGCTCCCCCTCGCCGAGCCGCCGCGCCGCGTCGCCGAGCCGCTGCACGGGCCGCAGCACCGTACGGGCCGCGGCCTGCGCGAGCAGCGCCGAGCCGAGCAGCGCGAGCCCGGTGGCGATGGTCAGCGACCAGGCCAGGGCGTTGAGGTCGTCGCGTTCCTGGGCCAGGGACTTGTACATGTAGCCGGTCGGCCCGCCGCCCACGATCCGGGTGCCGCCGACCAGGTACGGGTTCCCGCCCGGCTTCGTCCGCTGCCAGTACACGTGGTACGCGGCGTCGTTGGCCGAGGTGGTCTTCTGCCGGTCGTCCACGGCGTGCTGGAGCGACTTGGGTACGTCGGCCAGCGAGAAGGCGTCGGGACCGGCCGAGCCGGACACCTTGCGGCCGCCCTTCTCGTCCACCAGCAGCACGCTGTAGCCGGGGCTGCTGCCCGCCATCATCTCGGCGGTGTGCTGCAGCTCCTCCTGCGTCGGGTCGGCGGGCAGCGCCGCGGCCCGGTTCTGCATCTCCTGCCGGAAGTCGCCGAGGGCGGCGTCCTGCGTCCGGGTCAGGACGGCCTCGCGGTTGAGCCAGTACGCGATCCCGGAGGCGGACACGGCGGCCGTCAGCGCGACCAGTGCGAACACGACGAGGAGCCGCAGCCGCAGGCTGGTCCAGCGCCGGCCCGCGAACAGGGCTCTGATCACTGCGGGGAGTCCAGCCGGTAACCGACGCCCCGCACGGTACGGATCAGGGTGGGCGAGGAGGGCACTTCCTCGACCTTGGCGCGCAGCCGCTGCACGCAGGCGTCGACGAGGCGCGAGTCGCCGAGGTAGTCGTGCTCCCACACCAGCCGCAGCAGCTGCTGACGGGAGAGCGCCTGGCCGGGCCGGCGGCTGAGCTCCAGGAGCAGCCGCAGCTCGGTCGGGGTGAGCTGGAGGTCCTCGCCGTTCTTCGTCACCGTCATGGCGTTGCGGTCGATGACCAGCGAGCCGAAGACGGCGGAGTCGGTGGCCTCGCGCTCGCCACGGCGCAGCACGGCCCGGATGCGGGCGTCGAGCACCCGCCCCTGGACGGGCTTGACGACGTAGTCGTCCGCTCCCGACTCCAGGCCGACGACCACGTCGATGTCGTCGTTGCGCGCGGTGAGCAGGATGATCGGCAGCTGGTCGGTGCGCCGGACACGCCGGCACACCTCGAAGCCGTCGATGCCGGGCAGCATGACGTCGAGCACGATCAGATCGGGCCGCTGCTCGCGCAGCAGTTTGAGGCCGTCCTCGCCCGTCGCCGCGGTGGCCACACGGTGGCCCTGGCGGGTCAGGGAGAGTTCGAGGGCCGTGCGGATGGCGTCGTCGTCCTCGATGAGCAACAGGAAAGGCACGGGCTCATTCTGTCCCATCGCCCCTCGGGACTTCGACCGCCCTGCACCTTCAATCCGAACACGACCCCTCCCGGTCCCTGTGACAGGCCTGTGACAGTCGGCGGACACCCCGGTTATCTCGGGCGGGCAGTCTTCTTGGCAACGGACCAGACAGACTCCACGACGGGGGGCGCGAGATGAACACGCTGCACAGCATCAACACCAGCGCGGTTGTCACGCGGCTGCACGATGTGAACCGCCGCACGGCAATCCGTACGGCCACGGCCCCTTCCCGGCGGCCGGCGCACGTGGTGGCCATCGACGCGAAGACCTACGAGCGCCCCACCGTCCCCGCCCAGCGCACGCCGGGCTCCGCGGACGTCCCGGACTCCTCCAACGAGGCCGAGTTCACGGCGTACGTCCAGGAGCGGCGGGCCGCCCTCTACGCGACGGCCTTCCACCTGACCGGCGACCGCTACGAGGCCGAGGACCTGCTGCAGACCGCACTGTTCTCCACGTACCGCGCCTGGGACCGCATCAGCGACAAGGCCGCGGTCGGCGGATACCTGCGCCGCACGATGACGAACCTGCACATCAGCGCCTGGCGCCGGCGCAAGCTCAACGAGTACCCGACCGAAGAACTGCCGGAGACGGCCTCGGACACGGACGCCATGGGCGGTACGGAGCTGCGCGCCGTGCTGTGGCAGGCGCTCACCCGCATCCCGGAGCCGCAGCGCACGATGCTGGTGCTCCGGTACTACGAGGGCCGCACGGACCCGGAGATCGCGGAGATCCTCGGCATCAGCGTCGGCACGGTGAAGTCGAGCATCTGGCGCTCGCTGCGCCGCATGCGCGAGGACGAGGCCCTGAGCTTCGGCCGCGACGAGGCGGAGTCCTTCGAAGACCTGGTCGCATAAGGGCGACCTCCACAGACCAAAGGGCCAGGGGGCCCGTCCCGCGGGGGTGGGACGGGGGCCACGGGGGCAAAGGGCGGGATCGAGCGGACGGGGGTCCGCACGGTCCCGCCCTTTGGCATTTTCAGCCGTCCGGCGTTTGAGGACCGGGGTCCGGGGCCTTCCAGCCCGTCCGGCGTTTGAGGACCGGGGTCTGGGGCGGAGCCCCAGGGGCCCTTCAGCCCGTCCGGGGTTTGAGGACCGGGTCTGGGCGGAGCCCAGGGAACGG
>NZ_JBHXKA010000134.1:0-22356 GCF_042722885.1 Streptomyces sp. NPDC058401 | reverse complement strand
GGGTCGTATCCCGTGGCCCCGCCCCTCTTTCCGTCTCCCGCTCCCGTACGTACGACCCGGGACCCCGGTCATCCCCCGATGCCGATCACCACCTTGCCGAAGGGGGCGTCCTCGGCGTCGCCGCGGTAGGCCCCGTGCGCCTCCTCGAAGGGGAGCACCCGGTCGATCACCGGACGCAGCCCGTGCGTGGCGACCGCCCGGTTCATCGCCTCGAACTGCGTCCGGCTGCCGACGAACACCCGCCGGATCGTCGCGAGGCTCGAGGCGTACGCGGCGTGCGAGATCGCTATCCCGGAGTGCGCGGCACTGGCGGTGATCAGCAGGGCGATCTGCCCGTACAGCGAACTGGCGCGCACCGACCGCTCGATGGCGTCCGGGCCGCCCGTCTCCACCACCAGATCGGCGCCCCCGTCGGTCAACTCCCTTACGGCGCTCCGCCCGTGAACGTGCTGAGGCTCGCCCTGCACCCGGAGGGCATGGGGCCGCGCGTGGTGAACCTGGCCGCCTGGGGCCGTCACATCACGGAGAGCCTGCGCACCCGGGCCTCCGCGCACCCCGATCCCGATCTGGAGGCGCTGGCGGAGGAGCTACACGGGTACCTGGCGGTCGCCGCCCCGCTCCCGGGGGCGCGGCCGGGGTCCGGGGCGGCCTCCTCCGGGCTTGCCGACGGGGCCGGGTCCGGGCCTTGCCGACGGGGCCGGGGCGGCCGAGCATCTGGGCTTCGCCGTGCCGCTGCGGCTGCGGACCTCCGCGGGGGAGCTCCGGCTGCTGCCACCCTGACCTCGTTCTCGACGGCCGTGGACGTGACCCTGGCCGAGCTGCGCCTGGAGGCGTTCCTGCCCGCCGACGCGGCCGGCGCCGAGCTGCTGCGCCGTCGGGAGGATGCCCGTACGGGGTCCGGCTCCCGGCGCTGAGCGGCGTACCGCCGTACCGGTGTCCCGAATGGTGGAACGGGTGTCTCGCCCGCGTCGCCGCCTTGGTCTATGCTCCGCGCCATGGCCGTCACCCAGCGCCTCCTGTCGCGCTCCTGTTGTCCCCGCTGACGCCCGCCTGCTCGCACTAGCCGGCCCGCGGCCGATGTCCCGCCGCCCCGCGGCCCCGGCACCCGCCCGAGGTCCCGCGGCCCCGCCGCATCGCCCGTACCCTCGGACATCCCCGTCCCCTCGCGTTTCGCCTCTCCCTTCCGCTTCCGCATCCGCCCCGGCGGTTCCCGCCTCTCGAAGGAGCCCGTTCGCCATGAGCAGCAGCCCCGCCCTCCTCGATGTCAGCCAGGCCCACGCCCGCCGATCCGAATTCCGGATCGTCGATGTCCGCACCCCCGGCGAGTACGCCTCCGGCCACCTCCCGGGCGCGCTGAACATCCCGCTCGACCGGATCGGCAGCTCCCTGACCGAGCTGCGCGAGGCAGCGGAGGGGCAGGATCTGCTGCTGGTGTGCGCCTCGGGGTCCCGTTCGCAGAACGCGGTCCGGACCCTGGCCAAGCACGGCATCGCGGCCACCAGCCTCACCGGCGGCACCACCTCCTGGTCGGCCCACGGGCACCCGCTCGACTACCCCGCCGGGGGTCCCGGCCGGGTCTGGGCCATGGAGCGGCAGGTCCGGCTGACCGCGGGCGCGCTCGTCCTCCTCGGTCTGGCCCTCGGCCTGCTGGTGCACCCGGCGTTCCAGCTGCTCAGCGCCGGGATCGCCGCCGGGCTCGTCTTCTCCGCCCTCACGGACACGTGCGGCATGGCCGTGGTCCTCGGCCGGCTGCCCTTCAACCGCCGCCGGTAGCCGCCCCAGTCCCACCGCTGCCCGGCATCTGGGACGATTTCGTCCATCATCCGGACTCGGCTTGTCGATACCGCCCGGACACCGACAGGATGCACCCCATGGCCCCCGTACTCGTATCGCGTCGTCACGTAGATCTGCTGCGTGTGTCGACCATGCTCTGTCGGGCTGCCGTCTCCCGTACGCACGGCTGTTGATCTCACCGATCCGCCGTATCTGACTCCGTACGGATGAGTCCGCGCCGACCGGCGCACCCTTCACCACCCCTTCCGCACTTCCTTCGCCACGCCGTTCACGGCGGCCGCAGCCCTGCCCACAGGGCCGGCCCCGGCCGCGACCCGGTCGCACGGACTCCCGCATTCCTGCCCGCACTTCCCCGTACACGTGCCACCGCCGTCCGCAGCCCGTTCCTCGCGCGGCGGGGCGCGTCACGCTGCTCCGACGAGGTTTCCCCATGCCCGAGAATCCGCTCCTGCTGCACTGGTTCCTGCCCACCGGCGGGGACGGCCGCGACCCCGGCGGGGTCACCGCCGTCCAGGGCCGCAGCCGTACGGCCACCCGTCGGCCCGCGGACGTTCCCTACCTCGCGCAGGTCGCCCGCGCCGCCGAACAGGCCGGATTCCATTCGCTGTTGACTCCGGTGGGGCTCGGCTGCGTCGACCCGTGGATCCTGACGGCCGCGCTCGCGCAGCACACCACGCGGATCGGCTTCCTCGTGGCGTTCCGCGCGGGGTTCGCGAGCCCGACGCTGATCGCCCAACAGGCGGACGCCTTCCGCCGGTTCGCCGGTGGACGGCTCGGGCTGAACGTGGTGACCGGCGGCGACCCCGCCGAGCAGCGCGCCTACGGGGACGGGCTGGCGCACGACGAGCGCTACGCCCGCACCGACGAGGTGATGGCCGTGCTGCGGGACCTGCTGGACGGGAAGTCCGTGGACCACGAGGGCGCCCACCTGCACATCGAGGGAGCCCGCCTCACCGATCCGGAGCTGCGCCACCCGGTGCCGCTGTACTTCGGCGGAGCCTCGCCCGCGGCCGAGGAGGTCGCCGCACGGCGTGCCGACGTACAACTGCTGTGGGGAGAGCCGCCGTCGGCCATCGCGGCGCGCGTCGGCCGGCTGCGCGAGCGGGCCCGTGCGGCGGGCCGTACGGTCCGCTTCGGGCTGCGGCTGCACGTGATCAGCCGGGACACCGCGGCCGAGGCCTGGGCCGAGGCGGACCGGATCCTCGCCGGGCTGGATCCGGCGGCGGTCCGGGCGACCCAGGAGCGGTTCGCCGCCATGGACTCCACCGGGCAGGCCCGGATGGCGGCCCTGCACGGCGGGGTCGCGGACGCCGAACGGCTGACGGTGGCGCCGAACCTGTGGGCGGGCATCGGGCTGGTCCGCGAGGGGGCGGGGACGGCCCTGGTCGGCTCGCACGACGAGGTCGCGGCGCGGCTGGCGGAGTACCGGGCCCTGGGCATCGACGAGTTCATCCTGTCCGGCTATCCGCATCTCGAAGAGGCCTACCGGGTGGGCGAAGAGGTCGCCCCGCGCCTGCGCGCCCTGACCGGGGAGCCGGCCGCGTGACCGCGCTCACCACGGAGGCTCCGAGCCGGCCCGCCCCGCCCGACGCCCCGTCGGACGAGGCCGCGCCGCGGTCCCGCGCCAGGATCCGGGAGGCACTGCGGTGGTCGGCACTGCGCCTCCTCGCCCTGGCCGTGCTGCTCACCGCCTGGCAGGCGGCGGTGGCGGCCGAGCTGTGGCCGAGGGTGCTGGTCCCCTCGCCCGGTGAGGTGTGGCGGCAGTTCCTCCTGGCGTCCACCACGCACGACGGGGTCCGCGGCTACGGCGGCCACCTGCTGGTGGAACACCTCGGGGTGAGCCTGGGCCGCATCGGCACCGGCTCCGCTTACGCGGTGCTGGTGGGGGTGCCGCTGGGGCTGCTGATCGGCACCGTCCGGCCGATCGCGGTGGTGCTGGAGCCGGCCGTGACCTTCCTGCGCACCCTGCCGCCGCTCGCGTACCTCTCGCTGCTCGTCATCTGGTTCGGCATCGACGAGGCCCCGAAGATCTGGCTGCTGGTGATCGCCGCGCTGCCGCCGATCGCCGCGGCCACGGCGGCGGCTGTCCGGACGGTTCCGGACGAACTCGTGGAGGCCGCGCATGCGTTGGGCTCCGGTCCGACGTCCCTGCTGCTGTCGGTGCGGCTGCCCTCCGCGCTGCCCGAGATCCTGACCGGCATCCGGATCGCCGTCGGGGTCGCGTACACCTCGGTCGTCGCCGCGGAGACCATCAACGGAGTGCCCGGCATCGGCGGCATGATCCGCGACGCCCAGCGCTACAACCAGACGGCCCTGGTGATCGCCGGCATCCTCGCCATCGGGCTGTCCGGGATCGTGCTCGACGCCCTGCTCCGGGCAATCGAGCGGTTCGCCGTCCCCTGGCGCGGCCGCGGCTGACGCCCACCCCGCCCCCCCCTTTCTTCCCCAACACCCTTCCTCACCTTTGGAGTTCCGTCGTGCCCAGAAACGTGTCCCGCCGTGCCCTGCTGCTCGCCGCCGCCGTGGCCCTGACCGCCACCACCACCGTCGCGTGCGGGTCGGACGGGGGCGGCTCCGCGGCCGGGCCGGGGCGGACCACCGTACGGATCGCCTATCAGGCGATACCCAATGCCGACCTGATCGTGAAGAACCAGCGGCTGCTGGAGCAGGCCCTGCCCGAAGCCGATGTGAAGTGGGTGAAGTTCGAGTCCGGCGGTGACGTCAACACGGCCGTGATCGCCGGTTCGGTGGACCTGGGCCTGGCCGGGTCGAGCCCCGTCACCAAGGGCCTGTCGGCCCCGCTGAACATCCCGTACAAGGTGGTGTGGATCCACGACCTGATCGGCGACAACGAGGCGCTGGTCGCCAAGCCGGGGATCGGCTCGGTCAAGGACCTTGCCGGGAAGAAGGTGGCCACGCCCTTCGGCTCCACCGCCCACTACTCGCTGCTCGCCGCGCTGAAGGCCGCCGGGGTGGACGCGGCGGCCGTGCAGACCATCGACCTCCAGCCGCAGGACGCCCTCGCGGCCTGGAAGCGCGGGGACATCGACGCGGCGTACGTGTGGACGCCGACGCTGAGCGAGCTGACCAAGGACGGCAAGGTGCTGATCACCAGCCGGCAGCTCGCGGAGCAGGGAAAGCCCACCGCCGACCTGGGCGTGGTGACGAACGCCTTCGCGGCCAAGCACCCCGAGATCGTCACCGCGTGGATCAAGGCGCAGGACCAGGCCGTCGGGCAGGCCCGGACCGCCCCCGACCAGGCCGCGAAGTCCATCGGGGCGGAGCTCGGGCTGCAGCCGGACGAGGCGAAGCGCCAGCTGTCGGAGCTGGTGCTGCTGAGCGCGAAGGAGCAGACCGGCCCCGACTACCTCGGTACGCCCGGCGCCCCCGGCAAGCTGGCGGCGACCCTGCACGACGCGGCCGTCTTCCTGAAGGAGCAGAAGAAGGTGGACGCCGTTCCGGACGAGGCCGCCTTCGGCCGGGCCCTCGCGGTGGAGGAGCTCGGCCGTGCCGCGCACTGACCCCGCCTCCGGCGGCGCCGCCGGGGCCGCCGCCGGGGAGCACCTCGCCGTGGACCTCTCGGCAGTGTCGGTCCGCTACGGACCGGCGAAGCAGCCCGTGACCGTGCTCGACGCGGTGGACCTACGGGTCCGCGCAGGCGAGTTCGTCGTCCTGGTCGGCCCCTCCGGCTGCGGCAAGACCACCCTGCTGCGGGTGATCGCCGGCTTCGCCCGCCCGGCGTCGGGCACCGCCCTGGTCCGGGGCTCCGCCCCGCGCCCCGGGCGGGGCGCGGGGGTGGTGTTCCAGCAGCCGAGGCTGTTCCCGTGGCGCACCGTCGGCGGGAACCTCGGCTTCGCGCTGGCCCGCCACGGGGTGCCGCGGTCCCAGCGGCCGGGCCGGATCGCCGAGTTGCTGGATCGGGTGGGGCTGCCCGGCATGGGCGGCCGCCGCACCTGGGAGCTGTCCGGTGGTCAGCAGCAGCGGGTGGCGCTGGCCCGCGCCCTGGCGGCGGAGCCCGAACTGCTTTTGATGGACGAGCCGTTCGCCGCGCTGGACGCGCTGACCCGGGAGCGCCTCCAGGAGGAGGTCCGCTCCCTGGCCGGGCGGCTCGGCACGACGGTGCTGTTCGTGACGCATTCGGTGGAGGAGGCGGTGCTGCTGGGATCCCGTGTCCTGGTGATGGCGGCCGGGCCGGGCCGGGTGGTCGAGGACCTGGCGGTGCCGCTCCCCCGCGAGCCGGACACGGACGTCGCGGGGTTGCGGGCCTCCCCCGAGTTCGCGCGGTTGCGCGGCCGGCTGGCCGGGGCGCTGCAGCCGGCCTGACGGGCGCCCCCGACCCGGGCGCCGTTCAGCGGCCCGGCACCACCGCCGGGCCGGCTCCGGCCAGGGTGAGTGCGGTGTTCACCAGGCCGACGTGGCTGAACGCCTGGGGGAAGTTGCCGAGTTGGCGTCCGGAGACGGGGTCGTACTCTTCGGCGAGCAGCCCCACGTCGTTGCGTACGGCCAGCAGCCGCTCGAAGAGCTCCCGGGCCTCCTTCTCCCGCCCGGTCAGGTACAGGGCGTCGGTCAGCCAGAACGAGCAGGCGAGGAAGGCCCCTTCGTCGCCGGGCAGGCCGTCCACGGAGAGCCCCTCGGTGCTGTAGCGGCGCACCAGGCCGCTGCGGCCCAGCTCCTCGCGCACCGCGTCGACCGTGCCGATGACGCGGGGGTCGTCGGCCGGCAGGAAGCCGACGCGGGGGATGAGGAGGGTGGCCGCGTCCAGCTCGCGCGAGCCGTAGTACTGGGTGAAGGTGCCCCGCTCCGGGTCGTATGCGTTCTCGCACACGTCCTGGTGCACCGCATCCCTTATGGCGCGCCAGCGTTCCACGTCGCCGTGCAGCTTGGGGTTGAGTTCCAGGGTGCGCACGGCCCGGTCGGCGGCGACCCACGCCATCACCTTGGAGTGGGTGAAGTGGCGGCGCGGGCCGCGCACTTCCCACAGGCCCTCGTCGGGGCGCTGCCAGTTCTGCTCCAGGAAGTCGAGGAGCGCGAGCTGGATCTTCCAGGAGTGCCACTCGGCGGGGAGTCCGGCGGAGCGGGCGACGTAGAGGGAGTCGAGGACCTCTCCGTAGACGTCGAGCTGGAGCTGGTCGACGGCCGCGTTGCCGACGCGGACGGGCGCTGAGCCCGCGTACCCCTTCAGCCAGGGCAGCTCGCTCTCCGGGATGCGCCGCTCTCCGCCGATCCCGTACATGATCTGCAGGTCGGCCGGGTCGCCCGCGACGGCCCGCAGCAGCCACTCCCGCCAGGCGCGGGCCTCGTCGAGGTACCCGGTGGCCACCAGCGAGCCGAGGGTGAGGGTGGAGTCGCGGAGCCAGCAGTAGCGGTAGTCCCAGTTGCGGACGCCGCCGAGCTCCTCGGGCAGGGAGGTCGTGGCGGCGGCGGCGATCCCGCCGGTGGGGGCGTAGGTGAGGGCCTTGAGGGTGATCAGGGAGCGGACCACCGCCTCCCGGTAGGGGCCCTCGTACGTGCACTGGCCGGTCCATTCCCGCCAGTCGGCGAGGCTCTGCTCCAGGGCGGCGTACGGGTCCACGGGCTCGGGGCGCGGTTCGTGCGAGGGGTGCCAGGTGAGCACGAAGGCGACGCGCTCGCCGGCGGCGACGGTGAACTCCGAGCGGGTGCTCATGCCCTCGCCCCACGTGTGCACGGAGGGTTCGCTGCGCAGCCACACGGCGTCGGGCCCGGCGACGGCGACCCGGTCGCCCTCGCGGTTGCCGCCGCGCCGGACCCAGGGCACGACGTGCCCGTAGTCGAAGCGCAGGCGCAGGGTGCTGCTCACGGTCGATTCGCCGGTGAGGCCCTCGACGATCCGCATCAGGTCGGGCGCGGTGTCGCGCTGCGGCATGAAGTCGATGACCTTGAACGAGGCGCCGTCCTCGGTCTCCCAGAAGGATTCCAGGACGAGCGTGCCGTCGATGTAGGCGCGGCGGGTGCAGCGCGCGGAATCGGGGGCGGCGGCCGGGGCGACGCGCCAGTGGCCGTTCTCCTCGTCGCCGAGGAGGGCGGCGAAGCAGGCGGCCGAGTCGAAGCGCGGCAGGCACAGCCAGTCGATGGACCCGTCGCGGCCGACCAGCCCACTGGTCATCAGGTCGCCGATGAGTGCGTAGTCTTCGATGGGTTGTGTCATTTAGGGCACTTTCCCCCGGATGCCTGCACTCAATCAGCCCGTACGGGTCCCCGCGCGGCGCCGCCCCCGGGACGGCTCAGTTCCGTACGAGGAGCAGCGCGCCCGCGGTCACGACGCCGAGGCCGACCGCGAGGGCGCCGTGGGCGAGGCGGTGGCCGCGCAGGACGGGCAGGAAGCGGTCGAGGGCGTAGCGGCCGGGGCCGGTGAGCGCGAGGGCGGCGGCGCCGGCGGTGAGCAGGAGCTCGTACTCGATGCCCTGGGGGGCGAAGAAGGAGCCGGTGCCCTTGACGGCGATCGCGTTGATCATGGTGCCGACCAGGGCGGCGCCCGCGAGCGGCGTGAGCAGTCCGAGGACGAGGCCGAGCCCGCCGAGGGTTTCGGTCAGGCCTGCGAGGACGGCCATGGTGTCGCCCGCCGGGTATCCGCTGGCGGTGAAGAACTGGCCGGTGCCACTGACGCCCCCGCCGCCGAACCAGCCGAAGAGCTTCTGCGCGCCGTGGCCGGCCATGGTCAGGCCGAGGACCACGCGCAGGAGGAGCAGGCCGGCGTCGTGGGCGGGGGTGGACGGCGCCGGGAGGGAGGTGCGGGCGAGCGGCGCGGCCGGTTCGCCGTTCCGCGGCTTCGGCGTGGTGACGGAGGGGCTGGTCATGGGGGGTCCTTCCGGTCTGGCGTCCCGAGGAGGCGGGTGGCGCGTGTTGTTCAAATTCGAATTACTCCGTCGGACCCTAGCCCGGCATCCACCGCTGATTCAAATTGGAACTCCACGTGTAGCCTGGATCCATGGCTGAAACGAAATGGCTGGACGACCGCGAAATGCGCGCCTGGCAGGGGTTCCTGGCCGCTTCCGCGCTGGTCAACCGCCGCCTCGATCAGCAGCTCAAGGACGACTCCGGACTGTCCCACCCGCAGTACGAGATCCTCGTGCGGCTCGCCAGGGCGCCGGAGGGCGAGCTGCGCATGACGGAGCTCGCCAACGGGCTCGTCAACTCCAAGAGCGGCCTGACCTACCAGGTCACGCAGATGGAGAAGGCGGGCCTCGTCCGGCGCCGCACCTGCCCTTCCGACGTCCGGGGGATCTACGCCGTCCTCACCGAAGCGGGCCGCGCCCGGCTCGCGGAGGCCGCGCCCGGGCACGTGACCACGGTGCGGCAGGTCCTCGTGGACGTGCTCACCCCCGAACAGCTCGACGTGCTCGCGGACGGGCTGGGCGAGGTCAGCCGCCGACTGCGGACGCAGGGCGCCTGATGGACACGACCTTCTGGCTCGTCGTGGCGGCGGTGGTCGCGGCCGGTCTGGCGGTCACCGCGGCCGTGCTCCTCGTACGGGTCTTCGCGGCCCGCAGGCTCCTGCGCGACGCGGGCATCCCGCTGCGCGACAAGGCCCTGTTCTGGGCCGCCGTGGTGTACACGATCTCCCCGGTGGACCTGATCCCGGACCCGGTCTACCTGGACGACATCGGCATCCTGCTCCTGGCCCTGCGCTCCCTGCACGCGGCGGCCTCGGCGGCCCGCCCGCCCAAGGAACTCGACGCGGCCTAGGCACATCATCCCGTCGGCCAGGCCGACCCCCAGCGGCTCAGCTGACGCCGCGCGGGCGGAACTGGACGCTGATGCGGGGGCCCACCGGGCGGGCCGTCTTGGGGACGGCGTGCTCCATCGTGCGCTGGCACGAGCCGCCCATCACCACCAGGTCGCCGTGGCCCAGGGGGAGGCGCAGCAGGGTCGGGCCGCCGTCGCGGGGGCGCAGGACCAGGTCGCGGGGGTCGCCGACCGAGAGGATGGCGACCATCGTGTCCTCGGTGGCGGAGCGGCCGGTGCGGTCGCCGTGCCAGGCGACGCTGTCGCGGCCGTCGCGGTAGAGGCAGAGCCCCGCCGTGGTGAAGGGTTCACCCAGCTCACGGGCGTAGTGGCCGCTCAGCGCGGCCCGGGCCTCGGTGAGGACGGGGTGCGGCAGCGGGTCGGCCTCGCCGTAGTGGGCCAGCAGGCGCGGGACCGCAACCTCCCGCTCGTACATCCGCCTGCGCTCGGCGTGCCACGGGACGTCCGCCGCGAGCCGCTCGAACAGCGCGTCGGCTCCCGTCAGCCAGCCGGGCAGGTGATCCACCCACGCGCCGGAGCCCAGCTCCGTGCGCCGGACACCCGCCGGCGGGCCGAGCCGGATCTCGTCGCCCTGGTCGAAGAGCGAGCCCTGGAGTGCGTGCATGGGTCCAGGATAACGCGCGATTCGAACACCTGCACGAACACGGACACGGACCTGCGGCCGGCCGGAGTCACCGGCCGGCCGCTCCGCTACTTCAGGTACGGGCCGGAGGCGCCCACCTTGCCGGGGGCGGCGTTACTGCCGCCCAGGTCGAGCACGTAGACCCGCAGGTTGCCCTTTCCGGGGGCCGGGACGGAGAGGGTGCCTCCGGTGACGGTCCGCACGTCACCGGTGACCGCGTCCTTGTACGTGCCGTCGGGTACGCCCGTGTACGTGGCGGCCCCGGTGACGGCCACCAGCGCGAAGCTGTCCACGCCCGTGGCGGTGTCGGTGCAGCGGCGCTTGAAGGCCATGCCTCCCGAGACTCCCTCGGTGGAGTACTGGCCCATCTGGAGCGCGGGCACGGCGCGGCGGATCTCGTTCAGCCGCTGGAGGTGTTTGACGAGCGGGGACTCCAGGGTGGCGGCCACGGGTCCGGTGGCCGCGGCGACCTTCGAGAAGCCGGAGGCGGTGACCGATCCCGCGATCTTGTCCCCGTAGTAGGCGCGGCCGGTGCCGGCCAGCGGGCAGGTCGGGCCGCAGTCGATCTGCTTGCCGGCCTGGAACTCGGTCTCGGAGCCGTAGTACAGGGTCGGGATGCCGCGGAAGGTCCACATCAGGGACATGTTCTCGGCCCAGGCGTCGGTTCCCCCGGCGTACCGGGTGGAGGATTTTCCGGGGCCGAAGTCGTGGCTGTCGACGTAGACGACGTTGTAGGTGGCGTCGTTGTAACTGTCGTCGGAGTCCTTTCCGTTCTGGAAGGCGTTGTTCGCGTCCCCGAAGTTCATGTGCATGCGCATGTCGATGACGTTCATGCCGGAGAACTTGCTGTGGTCGGGTGCGTGGTAGAGGTTGCCGCTCAGGAAGGCGTTGGTGCTGGTCGGCTGCTTCGCCGGATCGTTGTCGGTCGTGTACTGCTGGACGGCGGCGGTGGCGTCGTCCGCGCTGTACGCGGCGGACTCCTTCCAGGTGTAGTACTGGGCGGACTGGTTGGCCGAGCCGCGGTTCCACTTGTCGTTGACGAAGGAGCCGACCTCGCCGAACACGTAGAAGTCCTGGGCCTTCTGGGCGCCGAACTGCTGGGCCACGCGCTGCTGGATGGCGGGCAGGAAGCGCCGGTTCCAGGTGACGCGGGGGATGTGGACGGCCGTGTCCACGCGGAAGCCGTCCACGCCCATGTCGATGTACTTGTCGTAGGCGCCTATGAGGTAGTTCTGGACGGTCGCGTTCTCGGTGTTGAAGTCGGCGAGGTCCTCGTGGATCCAGCAGGAACGGGCGTCCTCACCCTCCCAGTTGCCGATCCAGCACTGGTGGAACAGCGCCTTGGGGAACATCCCCGAGGTCGGGTTGGGCCACTGGCAGTTGTAGATCGTGTAGCCCTCGGCGCTCTTGTACGGGGTGGCCGTACCCCAGTTGACGCAGGTGTTCCCGGCCGGCTCGGCGGTCGACCACAAGTCGCCGTTGTAGTACGACTTTCCGCTCTTGGGGTCCACGGTGAGGCCGTCGTACTCAAAGCCGGCCTGCTTCTCGTCGTAGAACCAGGACCACTGCGCGTCGCGCACGCCGTAGACGGTGGGGGTGAACAGGCCCTTGGCCCCCCAGCGGGAACTGTGGTTGTAGACCACGTCCTGGTAGATCTTGACGCCCTTGGCGTGGGCGGCGTTGATGAGGTCCTGGTAGGAGGCCCCCGCCGATTCCAGGCGGGGGTCGACCTTGTAGAAGTCGTAGCCGTGATAGCCGTGGTAGTCGTAGTCGGAGCGGTTCAGGACGACCGGGGTGATCCAGATCGCCGAGAACCCGAGGGCTTTGACGTAGTCCAGCTTCTCGACCAGACCCTTGAAGTCCCCTCGGAACATGGGGTCGTTGTTGGCCGCGTTCCCGGACTTCACATGCTGGCTGCCACCCCGGTTGTTGGCGGTGTCGCCGTCGTTGAAGCGGGCGGTGAGCACGAAGTAGATCGGGTCCTTGCGCGGGTCGCCGCCCAGCGGCGCCGATCCGGCCGGGGCCGGGGGCCGGGTGCCCGTGGTGGCGACGGCTGCGGCGGAGGCGGCGGAGACGTTCCCCGCGGCGTCCACCGCCTTGACCGTGTAGGTGTAGGCGGTGCGCTCCTCCAGGCCCGATTCGGTGAGGACCATGGAGGTGACGGAGGTGACGACGGCGCCCTTGGTGCCGCCCGAGCGGGTGACCTGGTAGCCGGTCACTCCCCGGTCGTCGGTGGCGGCGTCCCAGGTCACGACGGTGGACACGTCGGTGGCGGCGGCCCGCAGGCCGGTGGGCACGGTGGGCGCGGCGGTGTCGGGCACGGCGGCGGCGCACGGGTCCGCGGCGTTCGCGGTGACCGTGGTGTCCTTGACCGTGGACAGGCCCGTACCGAGGGCGTAGTTCCTGCCGTTGTTGTTGTCCCAGGTGCCGTTGCCGTTGTTGAAGGTGGCGGCGAGTCCGGCGGCCGAGCCGAGCGGGACCGTCTTCTTCACCCAGCCCGTGCAGGCCGGATCCATGCCCGTGCCCGGGACCGTGGTCCAGGAGCCGCCGGTCGGGGCCCAGTGCAGGTTGACGGTCGGCCAGCCGACCGTCGTCGTCGCGTAGTAGACGGTGGCGCTCGCGCCGGTTCCCGTCCCGCCGCCCGGGTCCGCGGCGCAGGGGTCGCTGTGGGCCACGACCCCGTCCTTGACGGTGATGACCCCGGTGCCCAGGGCGTAGTTCTTGCCCCCGTTGTTGTCCCAGGTCCCCTGGCCGTTGTTGAAGGTCGCCTGGAGGCCGGCGGCCGCACCGAGGCTGACGGTCTTCTTCACCCAGTCGGTACAGGCGGCTTCCATCCCGGCGCCGGGCACGGTCGTCCAGCTGCCGCCGTCGGGCGCCCAATGCAGTTTGTAGGCAGCCCAGTTGCGGGTCTTGGTGTAGTAGAAGACCGTCGCCGTGCCGTCACCCGACGCCGTCACGGCAGCGGGATCCGCCGCCGCCTCGGCGAGGGAGGCTCCGGCGGCCGGCAGCGCGGCCGCCAGACATCCCGCGACGGCCAGGGCCAGGGCCGTGACCCGCCCTCCGGGGTGTGATCGCGTACGTGATCTCAAGGTCTGCTCCTCGAAGCGGGGCCCAACAGCCCTGCGGCTCCGCGGCATTGAAAACTTGCCGCAAGGTTTTGCGGGGAGGTTATCCAGGTGTCACCAGCGCGTGAACCCCTTGTGAAGCGGAAATCTCGCCACCGGGCGGATCCGGGCAGCCCTCGTGGACCCTTTGTGGGGCGAACTGCCGCAATCGCTTGCAGAAATTTTCTCTCCGCGGATGCGGGCCGGGCGCCGGACGCAGGAAAGATCGACAAGTCGACACAGGTGATACGCGGACGCCCCCGCGGCACGGCGGCACCGGAACGGGCGGAGCCTCAGGGGCATCCCCCTGAGGCTCCGTCTCCACTGACCCCTGCCGGGCCCTACCGCCCGCCGCGCAGGTTCTCGATCTCGCGGCGTTCGCGCTTGGTCGGGCGGCCGGCGCCGCGGTCGCGGATGCCGACCACCGCCGCCTCCACCGGGGTCGGCGGCGGCGGGCTGTTGTCGGTCAGGCATTCCGCGGCGACCGGAGCGCCGACCCGCTTGGACACCGGACGCCGGACCACCACGATGCGCTCGCGCCCCGCATGGAAGAGGCGCACCTCGTCCCCGGCCCGCACCGCCTGCGCCGGCTTGGCACGCTCCCCGTTGACCCGTACATGTCCCGCCCGGCACGCCGTGGCGGCGATCGCCCGCGTCTTCGTCAGCCGGACGGACCAGATCCACACATCGACCCGTGCCGACCCCGCACCCTCGGTTCCCTCTTCAGCCATGCCCCGACTTTAGCGAGCCGGGGCGGACCGGTGCGGGCCGAGGCGGTCGCGCTGAGCCGGTGGAAACGGAATGGTTTTTGGCGGTTACGACAAGTGCGGTGGTATCTGCCATGGATATCATCCCAATGGAATTGCAAATGCCGCACACGTGCCCCTACCTTGTCGCACATGCAGTCCTACACCATCGGGCAGGCGGCCCGGCTCCTGGGCGTCAGCCCGGACACCGCGCGCCGCTGGGCCGACGCCGGCCGCGTCGCGACCCATCGCGACGAGGGCGGCCGCCGGCTGATCGACGGCCGCGCCCTGGCCGCCTTCTCCATCGAGGTGGCTCAGGGTGCCCACACCGAGGACGGCGAGACCTATACCTCTGCGCGCAACGCCTTCCCGGGCATCGTCACCGCCGTCAAGCTCGGCGACGTGGCGGCCCAGGTCGAGATCCAGGCCGGTCCCCACCGCCTGGTCTCCCTGCTCACCCGGGAGGCCGTCGACGAGCTCGGACTGCAGGTCGGCATGCGGGCCACCGCCCGCGTGAAGTCGACCAGCGTGCACATCGACCGCGCCTGAACCGCCCGGCGCCACCCACCGGGCCCAACCGGTCCAGCACCGCTCAGTAACGCCCAGCACCGCCGAGTACCGCTCAGTACGACGCGTCCCCACCCGCTCCGCCCGTCACCGGCGCGGGTCACCACCGCGCGGATCCGGCACCAGGCCGACCGCCGACCCGACCGAGGAGCACCAGCTCATGTCCCTGCCCCTGAACCGCCGTACCGCGGTACTCGCCTTCTCCGCCGCCCTGCTCGTGCCGGCGCTCGCCGCCTGCGGCAGCAGCGACGACAAGAAGGACACGGCCGCCTCCCCGAGCGCCTCGGCGTCCGCCGAGGTCAAGCCCGCGAACCTGACGGTCCTCGCCGCGTCCTCCCTGACCGACGTCTTCAAGACCGCCGGTGCGGCGTACGAGAAGGCGCACCCGGGCACCAAGATCACCTTCTCCTTCGCCGGTTCGCAGGAGCTCGCCGCGCAGGTCAAGCAGGGCGCCCCGGCCGACGCGCTGGTCACCGCCGACACCAAGACGATGACGGGCCTGCTGGCCGAGACCAACGACCCGGCGATCATCGCGAAGAACCGTCTGGTCATCGCGACCGGCAAGGGCAACCCGTTCAAGGTCGCCGGCCTCAAGGACCTCGCCGACACCAAGATCAAGGTCGTGCTGGCCGCGCCCGAGGTCCCGGTCGGCCGCTACAGCAAGCAGATCCTCGACGCCCAGAAGATCGAGGTGAAGCCGGTCTCCCAGGAGCCCAACGTCCGCGCCGTGCTGAGCAAGGTCGAGCTGGGCGAGGCCGACGCCGGTCTCGTCTACAAGACCGACACCCTCAAGTCCGGTGACAAGGTCGCCGTCGTGGACATCCCGGACGCCGAGAACGCCGTGGCCTCGTACCCGGCCGCCTCGCTCAAGGGCTCCAAGAACGCCGAGGCCGCTGCCGCGTTCGTGGCCTGGCTGACCACCCCCGAGGCCCAGAAGATCCTCCAGGACGCGGGCTTCCAGAAGCCGTAACGGCCTGACGCCGCCTGACGGGTCCGCACACGGAGAGGGGCCGCCCGGTCCGGGGGGGACGGGCGGCCCCTCTCCGTGTGCCGCCCGCCGCCCGCCGCCCGCCGCACTACGCTGCCCACGCCGCCCGGGCGCTTCGACGCCCCCGGCGGCGTCCCGACATCCCCGGCCAGGAACCCACATGAGCAGACTCCGTACCCGCCGCGCCCGGCCTCCCGTGGCCCTGGCGCTCCCCGCGCTGCTCGCCGTGGCGTTCCTGCTGATGCCGCTCGTGGGCATCCTCAGCCGCACCCAATGGCGCGATCTGGGCTCGCACCTCACCAGCCCCGGCGTGGTCGAGGCGCTCCGGCTCTCGCTGGTCGTCTCCCTGTGGGCCCTCGGCCTCTCCCTGCTCCTCGGGGTGCCGCTCGCCTGGCTGCTGGCCCGCGTGGAGTTCCGGGGCAAGGCGCTGGTGCGCTCGCTGGTCCTGCTCCCCATGGTGTTGCCGCCCACGGTCGGCGGTGTGGCCCTGCTGCTCGGTTTCGGCCGGCGCGGGCTGCTCGGACCCTGGCTGGAGGGCACCTTCGGCATCACGCTGCCCTTCCACACCTCCGGCGCGGTCATAGCGGCCACCTTCGTCGCCATGCCCTTCCTCGTCATCAGCCTGGAGGGCGCGCTCGGCGGGCTCAAGCCGAGCTACGAGGAGACCGCCGCCTCCCTGGGTTCCACACCGCTGCGCGTGTTCTTCACCGTGACGCTGCCGATGGTGGCCCCGGGCCTGGTCGCCGGAGCCGCGCTGACCTGGGCGCGCGCGCTCGGCGAGTTCGGCGCCACCATCACCTTCGCGGGGAACCTGCCGGGCACCACCCAGACCCTGCCGCTCCAGGTCTACCTGCTCCTCCAGGACCAGCCCGAGGCCGCCACCTCCGTATCCCTGCTGCTGCTCGCGATCGCCATGGCGGTACTCGTCGCCCTGCGCGGCAGATGGACGGGAACCCCCGTCGCCCGCAAGGACTCCGGAGCGCCGGTGGCCTCCGAGGACACCGCCGGCTCCGAGCCCGTGGGCCCCGTACCGCCCGGGGCTCCGCTCTCCCCCGGCTCCCTCGGCTCCCCGACGGCCTCACCCGCGCGGTCGGCGGCGGCCGGGAGCCCGGCGGACGGCGGGCACTGGCCGCTGCACGCCACCGTCACCGGTTTCAACGAGCTCACCCTCGACGCCGAACCCGGCACCACCATCGCCGTCGTCGGCGAGAACGGCGCCGGCAAGACCACCCTGCTCCGCGCCCTCCTCGGCCTGACCCCCCGCGCCCACGCCGAGCTCCGGCTCGGCGACGCCGACGTGACCGGCCTGCCCCCGCACCGGCGCCAGGTCGCCTGGGTCCCGCAGGACGGGGCGCTGTTCCCGCACCTGAGCGCGCTCGCCAACACCGCGTACGGGCTGCGCGCCCGCCGGGTGCCCCGGGCCGCCGCCCGGGCCGAGGCGCAGGCCTGGCTGGACCGGCTCGGCGTCGGGCACCTCTCCCACCGCAAGCCCGCACAGCTCTCCGGCGGGCAGGCCCAGCGGGTGGCGCTGGCCCGCGCACTGGCCGCCCGGCCGCGACTGCTGCTGCTCGACGAGCCGCTCGCCGCCCTGGACCAGACGACCCGCGCCCACGTCCGGCACACCCTGCGCACCCATCTGGCCGGCTTCGGCGGGGTCTGCCTCATCGTCACGCACGATCCCGTCGAGGCGGTGTCCCTGGCCGACCGGGTCCTCGTACTCGCCGACGGCCGGACCCTGCAGGACGCCGCGCCCTCCGAGGTGACCCGGCAGCCGCGCTCCCCGTGGGTGGCCCGGATGCTGGGGCGCAACGCCTGGCCCGGCACGGCCTCCGCCCACGGTCTGGAACTCGCCGCCGGGGGCCGCCTGGTGGTGGCCGAGGCGCTGCCCGAGGGGGCGCAGGCGCTCGCGATCATCGCCCCCGAGGCGGTGTCCGTGCACCGGGACCGCCCGGGCGGCAGCCCTCGTAACGTATGGCCCGGGACGGTACGGGAGATCACCGCGGTCGGCAGCCGGCTGCGCGTGCTCGTCGGCTCCGACCAGGCGCCCGACCTCGTCGCGGAGATCACCCCCGAGGCCGCCGCCGAACTGGGAATCGTCGACGGCGCCGCGGTGTGGACCAGCGTGAAGGCGACCGAGGTCACCCTCGTACGACTCTGAGGCCGCCGCGGGGGTCGGACCTCAGGCCGGCTGGTGTTCGGGGCAGTCCACGCGCAGTTCCGGGTCGCCGATCGGGGAGTCCAGCAGGGCGCAGTGGTGCGGGCGCCGGGCATCGTCGTGCTCGTCGCGCCGGAAGAAGCGGCAGGTGGTGCAGGTCCGGGCGACGGACAGGACACCGGTGTCGGCGAGGTGTCCGACCAGGTCGAGGACCAGCCGCAGGGCGCGGCCCTTGTCCTCGGTGGGCAGGGTCGCCAGGTGGGTGGTGACGGGGTCCGGCCAGTGCGCGAGAGCGGCGGCCGCGGCCAGGTCGTCTCTTTCGGATCTTGTCGGCCGAGTCCGCGGCGTCTGGTGCCGTGCCTGGGCGTGCTGTCGGGGCGTTCGCGTACTGGGCGTACGTGGTCGCCTCGGCAGTGCGGCCAGGTGCGGTGCCAGGCGTCGCGGGCCCGGCAAGATCCGAAAGAGACGGCCTAGGCCCGCCTCCGTCGGCGCCATCACATGACCGCGCTTGTCGCCCGCGACGGGCCGCTTCTCGACGAGGCCCTTGCGGCGCAGGGCGGCCAGCGCCTCGCTGACGGTGGCCGTGGAGAGGTCGAACTCGGAGGCCGGCATGTCGACTCGGCGCCGTTCGGGCGGCTCGACCCCTAGGCGCAGCAGGAGTTGGACCTGGATGGGGCTGAGCCCGTGGGCGGTGGTCTGGGTCCAGATCAGCGTGCGCAGCGCGTGGCCGGCGCGTTCGAGCGCCGAGGCGAGGCGCCGGTCGCGGTCGGACGAGCCGTCCGGGGCTCCGGACAGCTCCTGCGCGGCCAGATCGGGCGGCAGCTGCGGCGCCGGCGTCGGCGTCGGCCGGTACGGCGGGGTCGGCCGGTTGGACCGGCTCGGCGGGGTCGGCCGGTTCGGAGACACCCATGCCCTCTCGCCAGGGCCTGCTGGCCAAGGTCGAAGCCGCCCTCGGCGTGACGCCGAACATGATGCGGGCCATGGCGGCCTCGCCGGCCGTCCTGGACGGCTGCCTGCCCTTCGGCGGCGCACTGTCCAAGGGGCTGCTGCCCGGCTCGCTCCGGGAGCAGATCGCCCTCGTCTCCGCGGCCGAGAACTCATGCGACTACTGCTACGCGGCCCACCACGTGCTCGGTGCCCGCGCCGGCGCCGTGGCCCTGAACGTCTTCACGAACTGCTTCGACTCCGTCGCCCGCACCGAAGTCGACTTCCCGGCCGTCGACCTCCCGGCCGTCGCCTGAGTCCTCCTTCCGGACCTGGCGGACCGGGCGGGTTCCGCCTGCCCGGTCCGGAAGGACGCGGCCGGGGTGCCCTCAGGCACCCACGTAGGTAGCCAGGTGCTCGCCGGTGAGGGTGGTGCGGCCTTCGACCAGGGCCGTGGGGGTGCCCTCGAAGACGATCCGGCCGCCGTCGTGACCGGCGCCGGGGCCGAGGTCGATGATCCAGTCGGCATGGGCCATGACCGCCTGGTGGTGTTCGACCACGATCACCGACTTGCCCGAGTCGACGAGGCGGTCGAGCAGTCCGAGGAGCTGCTCGACGTCCGCCAGGTGGAGCCCGGCGGTCGGCTCGTCGAGTACGTAGACCCCGCCCTTCTCCGACATGTGCGTGGCCAGCTTGAGCCGCTGCCGCTCGCCTCCGGAGAGCGTGGTGAGCGGCTGTCCGAGGCTGAGGTAGCCGAGCCCGACGTCCGCCAGCCGCTCCAGGATGCGGTGGGCGGCCGGGGTGCGCGCCTCGCCGGCACCGAAGAACTCGGCGGCCTCGGTGACCGGCATCGCGAGGACCTCGCTGATGTCGCGGCCGCCGAGGTGGTGTTCCAGCACCGAGGCGTGGAAGCGCTTGCCGTCGCACTCCTCGCAGACGGTGGAGACGCCGGCCATCATCGCCAGGTCGGTGTAGACGACCCCGGCGCCGTTGCAACCGGGGCAGGCTCCCTCGGAGTTGGCGCTGAACAGGGCCGGCTTCACACCGTTGGCCTTGGCGAAGGCCTTGCGGATCGGGTCGAGCAGGCCGGTGTACGTCGCCGGGTTGCTCCGGCGGGAACCGCGGATCGCGCCTTGGTCCACCGAGATGACGCCCTCGCTCGCCGGGATCGAGCCGTGGACGAGCGAGCTCTTGCCGGAGCCGGCGACGCCGGTGACCACGACGAGCACCCCGAGCGGCACGTCGACGTCGACGCCCCGCAGGTTGTGCGTCTTCGCGCCGCGGATCTCCAGCGTTCCGTTGGGATCGCGCACCGTCTCCTTGAGGCTGGCGCGGTCGCCGAAGTGCCGGCCCGTGATGGTGTCGCCCGCCCGCAGCCCCTCGACGGTGCCCTCGAAGCAGATCGTGCCGCCGCCCTGGCCCGCGCCGGGGCCGAGGTCGACGACGTGGTCGGCGATCGCGATCGTCTCCGGCTTGTGCTCCACGACGAGCACCGTGTTGCCCTTGTCGCGCAGCCGCAGCAGCAGGCGGTTCATCTGCTGGATGTCGTGGGGGTGCAGGCCGACGGTGGGCTCGTCGAAGACGTAGGTGACATCGGTGAGCGAGGAGCCGAGGTGACGGATCATCTTGACGCGCTGGGCCTCGCCGCCCGACAGGGTGCCCGAGGGCCGGTCCAGGGAGAGGTAGCCGAGCCCGATCTCCACGAACGAGTCGAGGGTCTGGCGCAGCGTGGCCAGGAGCGGGGCCACCGAGGGCTCGTCGAGGTCGCGGACCCACTTGGCCAGGTCGCTGATCTGCATCGCGCAGGCGTCGGCGATGCTGATCTTCTTGATCTTCGAGGACCGGGCCCCCGCGCTGAGCCGGGTGCCCTCGCAGTCAGGACAGACGGTGAAGGTCACTGCACGCTTCACGAACGCCCGGATGTGCGGCTGCAGCGCTTCGACGTCCTTGGACAGCATCGACTTCTGGAGCTTCGGGATGATGCCCTCGTAGGTGAGGTTGATCCCCTCGACCTTGATCTTCGTGGGCTCCCTGTGGAGCAGGTCGCTCAGCTCGCGCTTGGTGTATTTGCGGATCGGCTTGTCCATGTCGAAGAAGCCGGAGCCGCTGAAGATGCGGCCGTACCAGCCCTCCATCGTGTAGCCGGGGATGGTGAGGGCGCCCTCGCTGAGGGACTTGGTGTCGTCGTACAGCGCGGTGAGGTCGATGTCGTTGACCGAGCCGCGGCCCTCGCAGCGTGGGCACATGCCGCCGGTGATGCTGAAGGTGCGCTTCTCCTTCACGGTCTGCCCGCCGCGCTCCATGGTGACCGCGCCGGCCCCGCTGATCGAGGCCACGTTGAAGGAGAAGGCCTTGGGCGAGCCGATGTGCGGCTTTCCGAGCCGGCTGAAGAGGATGCGCAGCATCGCGTTCGCGTCGGTGGCGGTGCCCACCGTCGAGCGGGGGTCGGAGCCCATCCGCTGCTGGTCGACGGTGATCACGGTGGTCAGCCCGTCGAGCACGTCCACCTCGGGGCGTGCCAGGGTCGGCATGAAGCCCTGGACGAAGGCGCTGTAGGTCTCGTTGATCAGCCGCTGGGATTCGGCGGCGATGGTGTCGAACACCAGGGAGCTCTTGCCCGAGCCGGACACGCCGGTGAAGACGGTGAGCCTGCGCTTGGGGATCTCGACGCTGACGTCCTTGAGGTTGTTCACCCGCGCGCCGTGTACGCGGATCAGGTCGTGGACGTCGGCGGCGTGCGGCTCGGGTGACTGCGTGCCCGTCCTCGTGACCTTGCTCATCGTGTCTCCATACTCTTGGTCCGGCGCGCTGCGGCCGCGCTCCTGGGCCGGCGCCGCCATCGCGGTCGCGGCAACGCCCTCCTGTCTACCCGATCGGCGGTGTCATCCGGGAGCGGCGCCAGGTAGGCGGGTCGGTGGATCTCAGTGCGGGCGGGGCTGGTGGAACCGGAGCATGTTGCCCGCCGGGTCGCGGAAGGCGCAGTCCCGGACCCCGTACGGCTGGTCGATCGGCTCCTGGAGCACCTCGCCGCCGGCGGCCCGGATGCGTTCGAAGGTGGCGTCGCAGTCGTCGGTGCGGAAGATGACACCGCGCAGCAGGCCCTTGGCCAGCAGCTCGGTCATGGCCTCCCGGTCGGCGGAGGAGGCGTTCGGGTTGGCGACGGGCGGTTCGAGGACGATGTCCACATCGGGCTGCGCGGGCGATCCGAGGGTCACCCAGCGCATCCCCTCGAAGCCGACGTCGTTGCGGACCTCCAGGCCGAGGACGTCCCGGTAGAAGGGGAGCGCCGTGTCGTGGTCGTCGACGGCGATGAAACACTGCGAAAGGTTGATGTCCATGGGTTTCACGCTACGTGCGGACGCCCGGCCGGCGCTTCTCCGTTCCTGACCGGTTCACCGGTCCACCGGCCCACCGGTCCACCGGCCCGGCTGGCCCGGTCGGCCCGGCTGACCCGGTCGGCCCGGGGGCCCCGTCGGCCCGGTCGGCCCGGGGGCCCCGTCGGCCCGGTCGGCACGGCTGGCACGGTCGGCACGGCTGACCCGGTGGGCGCGGTCGGCCCGGTCGGCCCGGTCGGCCCGGGGGCCCCGTCGGCCCGGTCGGCACGGGGGCCCGGTCGGCTCGGCTGTCCCGGTGGGCGCTGTCGGCCCGGTGGGCCCGGTCGGCCCGGTGGGCCCGGTCGGCCCGGCTGACCC